>JBATIA010000422.1:0-7231 GCA_049667415.1 Ignavibacteriaceae bacterium | reverse complement strand
TGTTGCTATCAAAGGCTTTAATACAGATGGCCATCTTTTTATTCAGGACGCACTTAATAAAAAAGCAATTGCAGTTGTATTAGAAAATTATGAAGCTGTTCCCGACTCTTTTGTTGGTCATTCTAATGCAGTAAAAATTTTGGTTGATAACAGCAGAGAGGCTCTAGCCGAGCTTTCAAATATTTACTACGACGAACCATATAAAAAAATGAGGCTAATTGGTATTACAGGTACTAATGGTAAAACAACTACTTCATACTTCGTAAAAAATATTTATGAAACTGCTGGTTACAAAGTTGGTCTTACCGGAACAATTTCTAATTATATAGGAAAGGATAAAATTGAGGCAAAGCTTACAACTCCGGAATCAAATGATCTTAATAAAATGTTAAACCAGATGTATAATGCCGGATGTGAGTTTGTAGTGATGGAAGTATCCTCACATTCGCTGGCCTTGAAGAGAGTTTATGGTTTGCAATATTCACATGCAGTTTTCACTAATATTACAGCGGAGCACTTGGATTTTCATCGTGATTTTGAAAACTACCTTTCTGCGAAAAAGATATTATTTGACGGATTGCCTGCTTCATCTTCAGCAATCTACAATGCTGATGATATGCACAGTATTGATGTTATTAAAGATTGTTCTTCGCTGAAATATTCTTTTGGTATTAAAGATAATTCACATTTCAGAATTTCTGGTATTAATTGTGATTTATCAGGTACTTCTTTCTCTATAGATTATGGAAACAAGATTTATTCACTAAAAACATCGCTCGTAGGTGATTTTAATGCCTATAATGCTTCAGCCGCTTTTGCTGTAACCAAGTTATCCGGTCTGAAAGATGAGATTATAGCTGAAGGAATTTTAACCACGCCGCAGATTCCTGGAAGATTTGAAGTTCTGAATAATGGGACAAGAAAAGTAATTATTGATTATTCTCATACCCCCGATAGCCTTGAAAAAGCATTAATAGTAATAAGAAATATTACTGAAAAGAAAAATCCTGTTTATACCGTTTTTGGTTGTGGCGGAAATCGGGATAAACAAAAGCGTCCTGTAATGGGTAAGATCGCTACCGAACTTAGTGATCAGGTGATCGTGACTTCTGATAATCCTAGAAATGAAAATCCGGGATTAATTATAGATGAGATTAAGTCAGGTATAACTAAAGATAATTATGAAGTAATTGAAGATAGAGAATCCGCAATTAGAGAGGTAATCAAAAAGAGCAGTAAGAATTCTGTCATTCTAATAGCAGGAAAAGGACATGAAGAGTATCAGGAAATAAGTGGAGTAAGAACTCATTTTTCAGACAGAGAGATTGCAAAAAAATATTTGGGAATTTGAAAAGAATAAACTTAGACATTGAGGATGTTTTTAATATACCGGATTTGGTGATTTATGAACCAGATAATTTTAAAAAGATATATCACGTAACGATTGACTCAAGGGAAATAAAAAAAAACACTTTATTTATTGCAATAAAGGGTAGTCGATTTGATGGACATGATTTTGTTAAAGATGCGGTTAGGAATGGAGCAGTAGCTGTTATAATTAATAGAAAGTACTTAGATCGATACGACGACATCACTGTTCCTCTAATAGCTGTTAAGGATACAAAACTTGCGTTGGGTAACATTGCAAGGATATGGAGAAGAAAACTACATACTAAAGTTATTGGAATAACAGGTAGTACGGGTAAAACATCAGTAAAAGACATGGTCGCAGAACTGCTGAAAGAAAAATACAGAGTGAATAAAACTATTGCTAATAATAATAATGATATTGGTGTACCTCTGACAATTTTAAGTACAAATGAGAGCCATCAGGTAGTGGTCGCTGAACTCGGCACAAATCATTTTGGTGAGATTCCGTACACGGCAAAAATTCTTTCTCCAGACTATTCATTGATTACTAACATTGGTAGTTCTCATCTTGAGTTTTTGAAAACTAAAAATGGTGTATGGAAAGAAAAATCCTTTATTTTCGATGAGACAATAAGGCATAAGGGCAAAGTTTTTTTAAATTACGATGACCCGATAATTAAGGGTAAGCATTCAAAAAATAGTAAGAAATTTACTTTCGGTTTCTCTGGAAAAGTTGATGTCAGGGGTAGAATTCAGTCCTACACAGATGATGGCAAACCAATGGTTGAGATAAAATACAAGAAAAGTAATCACACCTTTACTTCACCGCTATATGGTGAACAAAGTGCTAAGAATTTTCTGGCAGCGAGTGCAATGGCTCTGGGATTAGGGTTAAACTTTTCACAATTAGAAAATGCTGCACAAAAGTTAAAAGCTCCGGGAGGAAGACTTGATGTGCAGATTTATAAGAATTTTATTCTTATTGACGATACTTATAATGCAAACCCTGATTCCGCCAAAGCAGCAATTTAATTAGTAGGAAAAATTAAAATATTCAGTAGAAAAATTTTGTTTCTCGGAGATATGCTTGAGCTAGGTGAAAAAAGTATAAAACTCCATCAATCGTTAAAAAATGTGATTGTGAAAAATAGGGTAGATGAAGTTTATAGTATCGGTTCTAAAATGAAATATCTCCATAAAAAAATATGTGGAGAAAAAATAATTGCCAAGCATTTCAGTAAAAGAAATTTGTTGCTGAGCTTCATTAAAAAATTAAACCTGGAAGATTCTGTCATTCTTGTTAAAGGCTCGAGGAGAACGAGGATGGAGGAATTTCTCTCAGAAATAAAAACTAAATCATTGCACTAATGCTGTATTATCTATTTGAATATATAAACAGAATTTATGCCCCACCCGGATTTGACATATTCCGGTACTTAACTTTCAGATCTGCATTAGCTGCTATTACTGGTTTGTTCCTGGCTTTTTATTTAGGGCCAAAGATTATCCGTATGCTTCAGAAAAATCAAATAGGCGAAGCGAAAAAAGAAGACGCTCCGCAAACTCATTGGTCTAAAGCAGGTACTCCTACAATGGGAGGTCTGATAATTATCTTTTCAGCAGTAGTTCCGGTTTTACTCTGGGGTGATTTAACAAGTATATACATTATCCTGATACTTGGAGGGACAGTTTGGTTAAGCCTGGTTGGATTTTTAGATGACTACCTTAAAGTTGTAAAAAAATATCCAAAAGGTTTAATTGGAAGATACAAGCTGCTTGGTCAATTCATCATAGGATTGATTGTAGGATCGGTAATATATTTCTCACCCGAATTTTCAAATTTCAGTACTCTGACCACCGTTCCTTTTCTAAAAAATATTAATCTCGATCTTTCTTTTTTATACATACCTGTTGTGATCTTTATTGTCACGGCCACTTCCAACGCTGTGAATTTAACTGATGGATTAGATGGTCTTGCGATTGGTGTTATTGCTATTGTAATGATTGCTCTTGCCATACTTAGTTATGTAAGTGGTAATGCAATTTTTTCAGATTATTTAAACATTATTTATCTGCCGGGTTCAGGCGAACTCACTGTTTTTGTTGCAGCTTTGGTTGGTGCATCACTGGGTTTCCTTTGGTACAACTCTTACCCCGCTCAGGTATTTATGGGGGATACAGGTTCGCTTGCACTGGGTGGTGCTTTCGGAATTCTTGCGGTGCTGATCAAGAAGGAATTGTTTATTCCTATGCTTGGCGGTGTTTTTTTTATGGAAACAATTTCCGTTATAATTCAAAAAACGTACTTCAAGTACACAAAAAAGAAATATGGGCAGGGAAAAAGAGTATTTAAAATGGCTCCTATTCATCATCACTTTGAGTTGCTTGGCTGGGCTGAACCGAAAATCGTAGTAAGATTTTACATAATTGCAATAATTCTGGCTATTGTAAGCCTGGTTTCATTCAAAATAAGATGATGGAAGTTAAAGAAAAAAAAATATCGGTAATTGGTGCAGCCAGAAGTGGAGTTGGAGCAGCAAAGTTAATAAAGAAGCTCGGTGGAATTCCATTTGTAAGTGATTACAGTCCGGAAGAAAAATTAAAGGATTCTTTGAATCAATTAAAAAAAGAAAATATTAATTATGAGTTTGGTGGACACTCGGACAGGGTATATGACTCCGCCTTAATGATAATCAGTCCCGGTGTCCCCAATGATTCTTCTGTAGTTCAGAATGCTCGTGGAAAAGGAATAAAGCTTATTAGTGAGGTTGAGTTTGCTTACCACTATTGTAAGGGAAAAATAATTGCGATAACAGGAACAAACGGTAAAACTACTACAACAAGCTTGTGTGGACATGTTTTTAACACTTGCGGTTACAAAACTCACGTTGCAGGCAACATCGGTCTGGCTTTCAGTGAGATTGTTCTGGGTGTTAAAGAAGGAGAATTTGTTTCACTTGAAGTATCAAGTTTTCAATTAGATTTAATTGAACGATTTAAACCGGAAGCAGCTCTTATTCTTAATATTACACCTGATCATCTTAACAGGTATGAAAATAATCTTCAGAAATATGCAGAATCAAAACAAAGAATTTATGAAAACCAGGATGAGAAAGATATTTTAATTCTCAACGGGGACAGCCAGACTGTAAATCAGTACTTGGTGGATCATAAAAGCAAATCCTTCTACTTCTCTTTGAATGAAGATCAAAATGATGGCTGCTTCTATTCTGAAGGTAATGTGATTTTCAGAATGAATGGAAAAGAAACTTTTCGTTGCCTAAGAAATGACGTTAAGATTCGTGGTGAACATAACCTGGCAAATGCGATGGCAGTTATCTGTGCAGCAAAAGCATTTAACCTTGATAATGAAGGAATTATCAAAGGATTGCAAACTTTTGAAAGTGTTGAGCACCGCCTGGAACTCGTCAGAAATATCGATGGGGTAACTTATGTAAACGATTCCAAAGCTACCAATGTGGACTCGGTCTGGTATGCGTTAAAAAGTTTTGATGAACCTATCCTCTTAATTCTTGGAGGACAGGATAAAGGCAACAATTATGAGCAGATTAAACCGCTTGTTCTTCAAAAGGTAAAAAAGATTTATGCAATTGGCTCCTCAGCCGAAAAGGTTTTTAATTTCTTTCATCACGATGTTAAAGTAAAAATTGAAAAATCCATGAAGGAAGCTGTTATCAGTTCTTACAAAGAAGCGAAAAAAGGAGATGTTGTATTGCTTTCACCGGCTTGTGCCAGTTTTGATATGTTTAATAATTATGAGCACCGAGGTAAAGTTTTTAAGGAAGCAGTAAATAAACTATAATGAAAAAACTTGGATTAACAATATTCTTTGATTCATTTGCACTAATGCTGCTCGGGTTACTAATTGTGATGAGTGCCAGCAGTACTTACAGTGTATTCAAGTTTGATAGTGTATTCTATCTTTTCAACTCACATCTATTTAAAGTATTTATTGGAATTGCGGCAATCATCCTTTTCGCATTTATACCTTACGATATTTATAGATCACTAAGTAAACCGGTGATTATAGCAACAACAATTTTATTGGTCGTTACTCTATTCTTTGCACAAGATATTAAAGGTGCTGGCAGATGGTTGAACCTGGGAATTATTTCAATACAGCCTGCGGATATCGCCAGGCTTGTTCTTATTGTTCATCTGGCAGTTTTAATTGAAGACAAAGCAAATGTCTTGGATAATTACAGGCATGGTTTCCTCTACCTATTCATTTGGATAATGAGTATTTCCGGTTTGATTATGCTGCAACCAAATATTAGCAGCGGAATAATGCTCATATTCATTTCGCTTGTTCTAATTTATGCGGGAGGTGCAAAGTTTAAGCATATTATTACTTCGACGCTATTGAGCGGATTTGTGATAGGTCTGGCTTCAATGATCTTTCCGCATTCAAGATCGAGAATATTATCTTATGTAAACTCTATCATTAATGGTGGCGATCTCAACTTCCAGGTTAAGCAAGCACTTTATAGTCTGGGTAGCGGGGGAATATTTGGTGTTGGAATCGGAAACAGCATGCAAAGTAACCTTTTCCTTCCTGAAGCTTATGGAGATTTCATATTTGCGATACTTGGGGAAGAACTTGGACTTATAGGTTCTATTACGGTTTTACTTGCATACCTTATTCTTTTTGTTGCTGGGATTTTAGTAGCAAAAAAAGCAAAAGACAGATTCGGGCAGCTTTTAGCATTTGGAATAACAATTTCAATTGTCTTTTATGCGTTTGTAAATGTTGCCGTTACTACGGGCGTCCTGCCTACAACCGGACTTCCATTACCCTTTATTAGTTACGGGGGAACTTCAATGATCTTTCTTTGCATCAGCGTTGGGATACTAATCAATATAGCCTTTACAAATCATATGAGAGATAACGGTGTTTTGTATGTTAAAGATGATAACAAACTTGATGAGATTAATAGATGAGCAACGATCAGCTTAAATATAGGTTTTTATTCGCAGGTGGTGGAACAGGTGGTCACCTTTTCCCGGCTATTGCTGTTGCTGAGCAGATAAAAAAGATGAAACCGGATGCCGATATTTTATTCATTGGTACAAAAGATAAAATTGAAGGACGAGTTGTGCCAAAACTTGGGTTTAAATTTAAATCAATTTGGATAAAAGGATTTTCAAGAAAAGTTACGTTGGAAAATCTGTTATTTCCATTGAAGCTGATTGTCTCGTTAGTTCAGTCAGTAATAATAAATATTGCCTTCAAACCTAAAGTAGCAATTGGTTCAGGAGGATATGTTGCTGGTCCGGCAATTTGGGCTGCCTCGATTCTGGGAGCTAAAATTATTCTTCTTGAACAAAATAGTTACCCGGGAGTAACTACTCGTTTGCTGGAAAGATTTGCCGATGAAGTTCACTTGAGCTTTGGTGCATCAAAAAAATATTTGAGAAGAGAAAAGATCCATCATCTAACGGGAAATCCCGTTCGAAAAAATCTTGGAAGAATGAAGAAGAGTGAAGCCTTAGAAAAATTTGGACTATCAGGTGAAAAAAAAACTCTGTTTGTGCTTGGTGGAAGCCTTGGGGCAAAATCAATTAACGAAGTTATGTCAGATAGCGTAAAAATAATTGAAGAAAATGATATCCAGGTGATCTGGCAAACGGGAAAAAATTATTATGAACAGTTTAAAAAAATGAATTCGGATAATGTAAAAGTTTTTGACTTTGTAGAGGATATGAACTCAGCATATTCAGCTTGTGATTTACTGTTGGCAAGAGCTGGGGCAACTACAATTGCAGAGCTACTAAATCTTGGTATCCCTTCAATACTAGTCCCTTCGCCAAATGTTGCGGAAAACCATCAGTATTATAA
>JBATIA010000421.1:0-1515 GCA_049667415.1 Ignavibacteriaceae bacterium | reverse complement strand
TTTCTACGGAGCCAAAATTGGTGTAATAGGGTTAAACGGATCTGGCAAATCATCTCTATTAAAAATTCTTGCTGGTGTTGATAAAAATATAAATGGAGAAACAGTTGTCTCTCCTGAATTTACAATTGGATTTCTTGAACAGGAACCTCAACTTGATGATACAAAAACCGTAAAAGAAATTGTGCAGGAAGGTGATCAATCGGTTGTTGATTTGCTTAAAGAATATGATGAAATAAATTCAAAGTTTGCTGGACCTATGGACGATGATGAAATGACAAAACTCCTTGAGCGACAAGGTGAAGTTCAGGAAAAACTCGAAGCAATGGGCGGATGGGATTTAGATTCACGACTTGAAATGGCAATGGATGCTTTGCGTTGTCCACCATCTGATACATTGTGTAAAATTCTTTCCGGCGGAGAAAGAAGACGAGTCGCACTCTGCAGATTGCTGCTTCAAAAACCAGACATACTTTTACTCGATGAGCCAACAAACCATCTTGATGCAGAAACAGTAGCGTGGTTAGAGCACCACTTAAAAAAATATGAAGGGACAGTAATCGCAGTAACACACGATAGATATTTTCTTGATAATGTGGCGGGATGGATTCTTGAACTTGATCGAGGTGAAGGAATTCCGTGGAAAGGAAATTATTCATCGTGGCTTGAACAAAAGCAGGAAAGATTGCGTGTTGAAGAAAAACGTGAAACCAACAGACAAAAAACTTTACAGCGCGAGCTTGAGTGGATAAGGATGAGTCCGAAAGCAAGACACGCAAAATCACAATCAAGAATAACTTCTTATGAGAAGCTTCTAAAGGAAGAAAAGGAAAAAGGACAGAAAGATCTTGAGCTTTATATTCCTGTCGCAGAACGTCTTGGTGATATTGTAATCGAAACAGAAAAACTTAACAAAGCTTACGGTGATAATATTTTAATTGATGATTTAACCTTTTCAATTCCTCCCGGAGCTGTTGTTGGAATTATCGGTGCTAACGGCGCGGGCAAAACTACTTTTTTCCGAATGATAACTGGTTTGGAAAAACCTGATTCTGGAAATATTAACATCGGTTCAACAGTTAAACTATCTTATGTAGATCAATCAAGAGACACATTAAATCCCGAAAAAAGTATCTGGGAATTAATATCAAACGGAAATGATACCATTATACTTGGCAGCAGACAGATAAATTCCCGTGCTTATGTTGCACAATTTAATTTTTCCGGTGCGGATCAGCAGAAAAAAGTTAGTATGCTTTCGGGCGGAGAAAGAAACCGTGTCCATCTTGCAATGATGTTAAAGCAAGGCGCAAATGTTATTCTGCTTGATGAACCCACAAATGATCTTGATGTAAACACATTGCGTACACTTGAAGAAGGAATAGAAAAATTTGCCGGATGTGTTTTGGTTATAAGTCACGACAGATGGTTTTTGGATCGAATAGCAACACACATTTTAGCTTTTGAAGGAGAAAGTAAAGTTGTCTGGTTCGATGGTAATTACACAGAGTATGAAGA
>JBATIA010000420.1:0-1576 GCA_049667415.1 Ignavibacteriaceae bacterium | reverse complement strand
CCTGGTAAGCGTGCGGTGAAATGTAATCCATAAAACTAACGGCTATGAAATCTGCATCGGTTTTGTAATCAATCGGTCTGACCATTTCGTGTAATACTTCAACTTCAACAATTGGAGGAGTTAATCCCGCAAGAAGAATTCCGGGTAACGGAGGAGCCGGGTTGCGGGCGTAGTATGGTTTTTCATCCAAAAGATTTTGAAACAATACTATTATTAAGAACCTGGGCTTTTTCATTTTCTTATACCTCAAATCTTTTTAGTTGAAATAAACTTTTACTGCTTCGGTTTTCTTCTCCGGTTCGGGTTCATTGTTTCTCCAGATCTCGGTTATAGCTTCCATCAGTCTGTCAATATCTTCCTTGGTGTGAGTTGCCATTATGCTTATTCTGAATCTTTGCTGTGATTTAGGTACTGCCGGATATTCAATAGAATTAATGAATATCCCTTTCTGGTGAAATTCAAATGAAGCATTCCTGATGTTCATATTAATAGGGACCCTCAGAGGAAAAATCGGGGTTAATGAATTTGCTGGAAAACCTAACTGAGTTAAGCACTGCGTTGTATAGTTTATATTATCTTTTAGTTTATTGACCAGCTCCGGTTCTTTTTCCATTACATCGAGTGCGGCGAGCACAGATGCAACTACTGTTGGCGGAAGTGAAGCAGAAAACATATAAGAACGAGCAAAGAATCGCAGATAATTAATTATAGATTTAGAGGCTGCAACAAATCCACCGGTTACTGCGAACGTTTTACTGAATGTTCCCATTGTGATATCAACTTCACCTTCAAGTCCGAAATGTTCTGCTGTACCCGAACCACTTTTCCCCATTACACCTGTTCCATGAGCATCATCTACAATCAGAATTGCGTTATTTCTTTTGCAGATTGGAACAATTTTATCTAACAGTGCAACATCTCCATCCATTGAATAAACACCTTCAACTCCAACAAAACGATCTTTGAAATTCATTGATTCTGTACGTTCTAATGTTTGCGAAAGTAATTCAACATCATTATGTGAAAAATGAACTGCCTGTGCGCCTGACATTTTTATTCCATCGTGAAATTAAGCGTGGCTGTAAGAATCATAAACGACAAGATCTTCATTGTTCATCAATGCAGAAACCAATCCGACGTTTGCACCATATCCGCTTGAGAATAACAAAACATCTTCTGCTCCTTTCAGATCAGCAAGCCTTTCTTCAAGTTCACGATGAAGTGCAGTGTAGCCATTCAGCAACGGAGGTCCGCCAATTCCTGCACCATATTTTTGAATCATCCTGCAGACAAATTCTTTTATGTAAGGATGGTTGGCTAAACCAAGATAATTATTTGAACCAAACATCAGCATATCTTTAATTTCACCACTGTATGCATCACCTACAGTAACTGTTCTGTCTGCCGCGCTTGTAATACATCTGAGATGAAGCATTTGTTTGTTGCTTAGTAAACTTTCAAGAAAAGAATCAAAAAATTCTGTTTTCTTTTTAAGATTCATTTTTCGTCCCCTGATGAGAATATCTCTAAGATCGAAATTCTCTCCGCCCATATATTCGCTTTTATTTAACATTTT
>JBATIA010000419.1:0-1992 GCA_049667415.1 Ignavibacteriaceae bacterium | reverse complement strand
ATATAAGCTGCAAGTGGTTTAGCGGCTTCCGGAATTGTAATTCCCATTAGTTTAATTTTTTCTTCTATCATTTCTTACCTCGTTTGTAATCAATAGTTTTATTTTAATTAAATTTGAATTCGATTCTATAAAAGTAAATTTTTCAATTTTCTCAGAAATTAGGACTTAGCATATGACCGGAAACAAATTTAATGAATTCGTAGAGATAGTTAAAAGATTAAGGAAAGAATGTCCCTGGGATAGTGAACAGACGAATGATTCAATCAAGGCTGCCACAATAGAAGAAGCTTATGAAGTAGTTGAAGCTATCGAAAAGAAAAATTACGAAGACCTGAAAAACGAACTCGGCGATCTTTTATTACACGTTGTTTTCCATACAATAATCGCTTCTGAAACTCAGAAATTCAAAATAGATGATGTACTTGATTCAATACAAGAAAAACTTATCAGGAGGCACCCTCATGTATTTGGAGAGGTTAAAGTTTCCGGATCAGACGAAGTAAAAAGGAACTGGGAAACAATAAAATTAGATGAAGGAAGAAAGTCAGTTTTAGATGGAGTTCCTGAAATGCTCCCTGCATTGCAGAGGGCTCACAGGCTGCAGGAGAAAGCCGCAAAGGTAGGATTTGATTGGGAGAAGAAGGAAGATGTATGGAAAAAAGTAATTGAGGAGGTAGAGGAAATGCATCTCTCTGAAGAAGAGGAAAATTATGATAAGCTGGAGGATGAAATAGGGGATGTTTTCTTTGCACTGGTTAACTATGCACGATTTCTTGGTGTTAATCCTGAGAATGCTCTCCGCAGAACAAATTCAAAATTTATTCGAAGGTTCAGTTATGTAGAAAGTAAACTAAAAGACTTAGGGAAAAAATTAGCAGATTCAAATCTTCAGGAAATGGATAAATACTGGGAGGAGAGTAAAAAGATAGATTAAGAATTTCCGTTTTTATTGTTACTAAATTTCTCGTATGCATCAATAATATCTTTGACCAATTTGTGCCTTACAACGTCAGCTTTATCAAAATACGCGAAAGCAACACCTTCAACTTTAGATAAAATATCCTTTGCCTGCACTAATCCACTAATCTGTTTCGGCGGAAGATCGATTTGTGTTATATCACCGGTTACAATTGATTTTGAGTTGCCCCCAAGCCTCGTTAAAAACATTTTCATTTGCATAGTAGTTGAATTCTGGGCTTCATCAAGAATTACATAAGCATTATTCAATGTTCTGCCGCGCATATAAGCTAGCGGAACAATCTCAATTATTCTTTTCTCAATGTAATTTTTTAATTTCTCGGAGGGAATCATATCATCAAGCGAATCATAGAGAGGGCGCAAATACGGATCTATTTTTTCACGGAAATCTCCAGGTAAAAATCCCAAACTTTCACCTGCTTCTACTGCGGGTCGAGCCAGGATTATCTTTTTTACCAACCCTCTCTTTAACGCAGAGACGGCAATTGCCACTGCTAGATAGGTTTTTCCCGTTCCGGCTGGTCCAATAGCAAAGCAAATATCATTTTTCCGGGCAAGATTTATATAGTTGATCTGTCCCGGAGTTCTTGCTTTGATTACATCCTTTTTGGTATAGAGAACAATATTATCCAATTCCTCGTCATCTACTATTTCTTTACCTTCTATTGTTAGATCAAGTATTGTATTAACATCATTGGTATCTAATCTTCCACTTGTATTTAAGACGTACGTCATTTCCTTTAAAATTTTTTCAATTAATTCAACTTCTTCTATAACGCCTTTAAGTATAAAGTTATCTCCTCTTACCGTGATGCTGGTATTAAACCTGTCTTCAAGAATTTTTAGATTTGAATCGCCAGATCCTAAAAGATCTAGCATATTTACATTATCTATTATTATTTTCTTTTCTATTGCAGTCATCTTGAAATTTTAAATGAAAAAACCCTCATCCCTTAAAGGGAGGAGGGCTTTTTCTAAATGAATTAAATTAAACAAGCTCAGATAATCTTATTG
>JBATIA010000418.1:0-1510 GCA_049667415.1 Ignavibacteriaceae bacterium | reverse complement strand
GTATCAAAGAGGTTAAGACCATAATCCATCCTAAAAGTTTAAACGCTTCTGGTAATTTAGAAAAATCCGCATATAATATAAGAGCAATAGCTGGGATCAACCGAGTTGTTATTTCCATATAGTTTATAAAATTTGTACTTCCAGCTTTTCTTAAAGTTACTCTCGCTTTTTTTGGATTAATAAACATTATAAATCCAATAAAGATTATAAAAATTCCGAAGAATATTACCACCCATTTTGCAATTTCTATAATCATAATTTAGGTCAGTTTTAGAAATTCAGATGCTTAAAGGATAATTTTTGGTCAAAGGTTTCACAACGGTTCGTATCTGGCGCGTATTGCCCCGTTGGGTGCTCTGCTTTATACGTAGTGTTGTGCGTTCGTGTTTTTTTAAATAGTTTCATTTTAAAACCTGGATGTTAAATTCTTTTCTTATTTCTTCAATGGGAGTATCTAAATATGGTTCGAACGCTGCCCAAGGCCATGGTTTGTGCATTCGTTTTGCTCTGATTATTAGTAGAGGTATTGATGATAAGAACTTAAAAATATTCATTACAACATGTGCAAGAGTAAACTTCTTTGATAATTCAAAAGCATTGGCTTCTTGATAACCATTTATGTGTTTCCAAAATCCTAAAGTTGTTCCAAAAATCGTCCATATTTTTACTGAGCCTTCACCATAAAGAGATATATCACAACCAAATAGTACATGAGCTATATCATGCGATTTAAAAAATTCTTGGGCTTCATAGGATATTTCTCTTTTTTTATGACTTAGGTGGTCTTTGTATTGTTTACAAAACTTTTCCAAACCTTGTCTAAGCGTAATTCTGTCTTCCATTTTGGACTCTATTTTATTAAGTAAGTAGTCGGGTTTTTTGTTTTTTTAGTTAATGACGTACAATGGTAAAGCATAAGCTTGGTTGGGTATTAGAAGCACTTTACTTTCTACTTTGCCGATATATTTATTAATTTTTTAATAAAGACTAATATAATCAACTTCAACAATGAAGCTTCCTTCTTGTTTGTCACCGATCAGTAAAGAGATTTCTTTGATGTTATTTAGTGGTATATTTTTATTGGAGCCGATTTCTTTTCCATAATAGTAAAGCTTAAACTCATCAAATGGAACTTCAATAACCACCCACTCATCTTTTTTTGTTTCAAATGATGTTGTATAAAAATAACCAGTAAAGTAAGATGTTTCTTTCATTGAAATGCTGTAGCGTTTTCCATCACCCTTCATTCTTATTTCAATTCCTGAATACTTTTCAAAGTTGTAATTCTTAACAGGACTTCTTAGTGAAGCAAACCCGCCATTATTTTCTAGAGAAACATTTCCTTTAAAAACTATTTTGTTGTCTTCATTAACACTAACATTGGAAGAACTCAATCCACCCATCACTCCGTCATTTACAATTCGCCATTGGCTTTCGGTTTTCATGTCGGATGCATTAAGTAAAATAGTTTCTTCATTTTGTTGTGGTGAGTTACTCATGATTATTACTG
>JBATIA010000417.1:0-4106 GCA_049667415.1 Ignavibacteriaceae bacterium | reverse complement strand
AAAAAACTTAAGGGAAAAAACATTGCGCTTATCTTTGAAAAAACTTCCACCCGAACGCGTTGCGCATTTGAAGTTGCTGCTTTCGATCAGGGAGCTAATGTTACTTATTTAGGACCAAGCGGTTCTCAGATTGGCCATAAGGAATCAATGACAGATACTGCAAGAGTTCTTGGACGAATGTATGATGGGATTGAGTATCGAGGATTCGGACAAAAAATTGTTGAAGAACTTGCTGAGTTTTCCGGAGTTCCTGTCTGGAACGGTCTTACAGATGAATTTCACCCGACCCAAGTGCTTGCAGATCTGTTAACAATGGAAGAACACTCAAAGAAAAAACTTAACAAAATTTCTTTCTGCTATCTTGGAGATGCAAGAAATAATATGGGAAATTCTTTAATGGTTGGCGGAGCAAAAATGGGAATGGATGTTCGACTGTGTGCACCAAAGGAAAACTGGCCGGAAGAAGAACTCGTTAAAAAATGCAACGCAATTGCAAAAGAAACCGGAGCAAAAATTACTCTCACAGATAAAGTTGAAGAAGGAGTAAAAGGCGTAGATTTTCTTTATACTGATGTCTGGCTTTCTCTTGGTGAACCTGTAGAGAGGTGGGAGGAAAGAATTAAGCTTATGAAACCATACCAGGTAAATATGAATGTTATGAAGTTAACAGGAAATCAAAAAGTAAAATTCCTACATTGCTTACCTGCGTTTCATAATCGTGATACTAAAGTCGGAGAAGAGATCTATCAAAAATACAATCTGAATGGAATGGAAGTGTCTGAAGATGTCTTTGAATCAAAGCATTCGATTGTTTTTGATCAGGCTGAGAACAGGCTCCACACAATTAAAGCCGTAATGGTTGCTACTTTAGGGAAGTAGAACTTTTAAGTTAGAAATTTTTTAGGATTTAATTTGTGTTTCGCGAAATTCAACCTTAAAATCTAATATTATTTTTATGGTTTTAATTTGAACTAGAGAATTCCATTTCGCTGCTGGCTATCGGCTTCTAATTAGTTACAAGGAATTTCAATTTTCAGCAAGTATTTTTCTTATCAGCAATGAAAAAATTATTTTTACTGATTTTAACCTGTTCATCTCTGGTTTACTCGCAGAATAGTCAAACCGAAAAAATTCATAGCTGGTTTGATTTTAACGGCAGTCATAAATTTAATGAGCAGTGGAAAGTCTATGGCGATGTTGGTTACAGGATAGTCTTCATCGAAAAAAAATTCCACAGGTTGTATATTCGTCCTTCCGGTTCATTTCAGCTAAATAGTATTTTTATTTTACACGGTGGTATTGGTCTGTTCACAACCTTTGATACTGAAAATACATTATGGGAATTCAGACCTTTCCAGGGCGTTGAAATCAAATGGCCGACAGTACTTTCAATCCCGTTAAATCACTATTTTCGGTTTGAAGAAAGGTTTTTTAGTGGGAATACGATTAACACTTTTTTGTTTAGAGGAAGATACAGATTAGCAACTACAATCCAATTCAATCAAACAAGAACAGGAAACTACTTTTATACTCCATTGCAGCTTGAATGGTTTGTTAGCTACGGTAGTGATATTGATTTTCAATTAAATGAGTTTCGTGGAGTAATAGGTTTGGGATATGTAATTGATAATTCGTGGAAAGTGGAGCTTAATACAATTTTCCAAAATGTTAGTGCATCAAAAGATTTGTTCTCTTTTAATGATATCGTTTTTAGATTTAGGATATTTAAAGAGTTTAATCCATAAATCGACATTGATCAAGTTTTCTTCAAAAAGTATTGTTTGTATCTTGAGTTTGATAACATATTGTTCCTTCAAGTATTTCTTATTTTTTTATTGAGCAGGAAGCTTCGAGAATATTTTCAAACCAATTATTCCAATTACAATCAGCAGTATGAAAAAGATTCTTATTAACTCTTTTGACTCTCCGAACAGAATTATACCCAGTATTGCGGTACCAACTGCTCCAATGCCCGTCCAGATGGCATAACCTGTTCCAATTGGAATTATTTTAACCGCCGAGGATAAAAAGTAAAAACTCAAAACCATTGTAGCAATAGTTATAACACTGGGCCAAAGCTTAGTAAAACCATTGGTGTATTTAAGTCCTATTGCCCATCCGATTTCAAACAATCCTGCAATCAAAAGATATATCCAGGCCATACTACCTCAATAAAATTTCGTTGGCAGTTAATATAATAATAATGTTCCTCAACCAGCGTAAGCAACTTTTAGTTTTTTATGATCCAACGCTTTTGCAAGTGCAAAGTCCTCTTCAGTAATTTTTTCTTCGTCACCATAATAGTTGTGCTCAACGCTGTCTTTCATCAGACTTGATTTAAGAGTAGCCGAAGAAAGCACTTTCAATTCCTCAACAACAAGATTTGTGTGATCGTTCATATCCACTCTGCCTGTAACGAGGTAAGGTCCCATTGATAAAGTAAGTTCAGCCACGCGGTAGTAAACTTTTGGAAAAATGACTGCTTCAAAAGTTCCTGTAATATCTTCAAGCGAAAGGAATTTCATTATCTCACCGCTTTTTGTTTTTATTCGCTTGGAAGTCATATACCAGCCGATCATCTTCACGCGTCTTCCTTTGTTTCGTTCCATATCTTTTGCAGCCACAACTCCTTTTTGGTTTATCCACTCTCTAAAAAAGTGAAGCGGATGACGAGTAACCATATATCCAAAAGCTTCGTATTCTTCTTTGCAGATTCCCGCAAGAGTATAATTTACATCTGTTTTAACTTCTTCTTCGAGTACAAAAGTTTCGCGGAAGAAAAGGTCGTTGTAACTTTCTTCGATTATTTTTCTCCGGTGAATATAGATATCCAGTAGCCGAAGCAGAGCTGGGCGTGTTTGCCTGAAGCAGCCCATTGCACCACAGCGAATCAGCATAGCAGTTTCTTCATAAGCAAGTTTTGTGCGGACAAGAAAATCCGCCAGCGAAACATATTTGCCGTTGTGCTTTCTTTCCTCAACAATTTTTTCAATGGCACTGTACGACAAATTTTTTATTGCTTTCAGGCCAACACGGATTGTTCTTCCCTTCCCAACATATTCTTTTTCGCTTTCATTAATTGAAGGAAGTTCAATCTTTAAACCCAAACGTTTCGATTCTTCAATATAAACCGCAGCGGAATAAAATCCCCCACCGTTGTTAAGCACGCTTGCCATAAACTCTGCAGGGTAGTGAGCTTTGAGAAATGCTACCTGGTAAGAAAGTAAAGCAAACGATGCACTGTGTGCTTTGCAGAAAGAATAACCTGCAAAAGATTCAATCTGCCGCCAGAGTTCTTTACTCTGGTAATCAGTTAATCCTTTTTGTGTACAAGAAACAAAAAACTTATCCACTATCCTTTGCATTGCGTGATGCGAACGCATCTTTCCGCTCATTGCTCTCCGCAGAAGGTCAGCATCCTCCAGACTTAACCCTGCAATGTGGTGAGCAACTTTGATTACATCTTCCTGGTAAATCATCACTCCGTACGTTTCGCCGAGATAAGTTTCCATTTCAGGCACCAGATATTTTCTTCGCGAAGGATCTTTGTGGCGTGCGATGAACTCCTGCATCATTCCGCTTTCTGCAACGCCGGGGCGAATAACAGAACTTGCCGCAGTGAGCATTTCAAAAGTTTCAACATCCAGCCTGCGGAGAAGTGAGCGCATTCCCGGCGACTCGATATAAAAGCAGCCGATAGTTTTTCCCGAGCGAATTAATTCCTTTGTTGCAGGATCGTTAAAAAGCATTTCAAAATCAAAGATGTCAAAATCAATATTGCCGGTGTGTGTTGGTATTGGCGGGTAGAGCGTGTGTATCCTCGCCTGTCCACGCCATTCCGGTGGAATTTGGTAAATTAACAAATCATCGATTTTTGAGCTGTTTTCAAACATAATATAGTGAACATTTGCACACTATAATATAGTCTTTTAAAATTTAAATGCAAGAGGGAATTTAATTTCGAATTTCGGATTGCGAATTTCAAATTTTATGAACAACTCAGTAATCAGCACTCGCTTTCTATTTAATGAATTAGATTGAAATTTCAATCACTTTATTTGGTCTGAGACTTGCACTATCAACATAGCACAAGTTCTTATAAAATA
>JBATIA010000416.1:0-5799 GCA_049667415.1 Ignavibacteriaceae bacterium | reverse complement strand
CGTACATCCTTGTATCTCGATCTTCTGATAAACTCTACATAAGAATCAAGAATTGCCTTTCTGAGAATTTTTCCACCTGCGTCAGTTGTTCTTGGAGACTTAATTAAAATCTGGTAACGGTATTGCCCTTTTAATCTTGAGATGATTGCTGGTGCAGGGGGTGAGGTTTTAAGCCACTTAAAATATTTTTTCAACTCGCTGTAAAAATCATTTATCGCACCTTTGGCTTTATCATTCGACTGATCTTTAGCTTCAACTAAAGCAATTCTTGTAAACGGGGGAAAACCCAATCTTTCTCTATCTGCAATTTCTCTTTCATAAAATCCTTTGTAGTTATTATTTAAAACCATCTGTAAAGCAAAGTGTTTTTCATTCTGTGTTTGAATGATTACTTCACCCGGAGTTTTACTTCTTCCTGCTCTTCCGGAAACTTGTGTTAAGAGTTGAAAAGTTCTCTCATCCGCACGGAAATCGGGAAGCCAGAGAGTTGTTTCTGCGGAGATTACTCCAACAAGTGTAACCCTGGAAAAGTCCAATCCTTTAGAAACCATTTGAGTTCCAACAAGAATGTCTATCTCTCCTGCACCGAAAGACAAAAGTAATCTGCTTAATGCAGATTTTTTCGTAATTGAATCAGAATCAATCCGACTCATTTTCACATTCGGGAAATAAAATTCAAGTTCATCTTCCACCCTTTCTGTACCGGTTCCAAAATATTTTAATGCAATTGAACCGCAATGAGTACAAGCGCCCGGAACATCTTTAATCAATCCACAATAATGGCACTGAATATTATTTTTATTAATGTGATATACCATCGGCACAGAACAATTATCGCAAATTTCCACTTCACCGCAATCTGTACAGTAAATCTGAGTTGAAAATCCCCTTCTATTCTGCAAGATAATAACACCTTCGCCACGTTTTAATCTATCTTCAACTTTGTTTAGGAGAGTTTTAGAGAAGATATTTTCCATTCGCTGTTTTTTTCTTTCCCTGTTCACATCAACTAACGTAATTAAGGGAAGCCGTGCATTATCAATTCGTTCAGGTAATTCCAACAGCTTATATTTTCCGGTCTTCGCATTGTACATACTTTCAATCGAAGGAGTTGCCGAACCCAATAAAACAGGACAACTTGAAATACTTCCCATCATTATTGCAGCATCACGTGCATTGTACTTTGGAGTCATATCGGACTGCTTATAGCTTGCATCGTGCTCTTCATCTATTACTATCAATCCCGGTTTTTTAAGCGGTGCAAATAATGCTGACCTTGCACCAATAACTACACTTGATTTTCCTTTAAATATTCTTCTCCAGGAATCGTGTCGCTCCCCGGGAGACATACGACTATGCAATACTGAAACCTCGTCCCCGAAAGCATTAAAGAATCGCGATGTAATTTGTGGAGTGAGGGATATTTCCGGAACAAGTATCAACGCGGTTTTTTTTAGACCAAGAACTTTTTTTGTTAGTTCAATATATACCTGTGTCTTTCCACTACCGGTAACACCGTGCAGTAAAAATGTTTTGAACTTATTTTCATCTATTTCTTTTAACACTTCATTAATTACTTTTTCCTGTTGAGCCGAAAGTTTAAGTTTTGCGTGTGCTTCTTTGTAGTGTTCAACGTACCTGCGATCAATTTCCTGCTCATAAATTTTTACTATACCTTTGGTTGCCAATGAATCAATAGAAGATTTTGAAGAAGATGTCTTATGTAGCAGCTCAGCAATTGGAAGTCCTTTTCCTTTTGCAGCAACTAGCTCGAGCAAAAGCTTAACTTGTTTCGGTGACCTTCTTTCTATTTCAGGGAATAATGAATAAACCTGTGCAACTGTCTTATTTAGCTTAACATAGTTAACAGTTTTTGCTTTAACCTTTGCGGATTGCAGTAAATCGAGCAGAGTAATTACTCCCTGCTGTTGAAGTGTCCTGAGTGATGAATAAATATTTTTTTTCTTAACCAGTTTCTGAAGTTGCTGCAGACTAATTTCCTCCTTTTCAGAAAGGATCTTTAGAATTTTTCCCCTGGATGAAGATTTATTTTTTTCTTTTATTAAAAGATGAGCGCAGGATTTTTGATCGGGAATTATTTTTCTTTTAGATTCAACCTCAGAACCATAAGGAACAGCAAGCTTTAATGCTTCCCCGAAGGAGCAGAGATAATAATCAGCCATCCATTCATAAAATCCGAAACCATCCTTGTCAACAATTGGTTGCTCATCAAGAATATCTATTATCTGCTTTATGTTTTCTTTAATAGAGGCAGTTTTGGTTTTGTTAATTATAAAACCGGATAGTGCCCGCTTGCCAAAAGGAGCAACAGCTCTTACCCCAATCTTTGCTTGCTTTTCAAGTTCTTTAGGAACAAGGTATGTAAATGCTTTTCTAAATGGTAAGGGAAAAACTATTTCTACATACATTGTATTTTAGTCTTACTTATCTTCTTCAAAATATTGCACTAATTCAACCAGGTTAGATCCTTCAGTATTAGTGCTGAACCATTCAAATTTCAGAATCTTTGTAGAATTGTCCCACATAATTCTTTTATGATTTTCTGATCTTATCACTTCACCGTTAGTCGAAATTATACTATCCTCTAATTCGAAAGTGACATAATAAAATGGTTCCTGGTAGACGAAGTTTTCCACACTTGAAATATCATCAAAAGAGTATTTAATAGTACCGCACAATTTTTCTTCCGATTTAAAAAGGCGACGGTCTAAAATATTTCTACCCTCTTCTTTCATCTGCTTAACGAATTCATCACCCTTTAGCAATTCTTGAAATAATTGTTGTTTGTCCACTTCAAGGTCAGAAGTATTAATTGCATCTGAACGTATATCAGTAAATTCCATAAGTACGTTGCCGGATGTACTATCTGTAAGATTAATTTCGTATGAGACTGATTTAAATACAAGGCATCCCTGTAAAAACAATAATAAGATGAAGAATATTATGATTCTTTTAATTTGCGTCATTTAATTACCTGATTATTGAATTAAAGTTATATTGTAAAGCTAAATTTGTAATGTCTAAAAAAAAAGTTAAGAATTATTTAAACAAGTTAATATAAGCAGGAAACAAGTTTCATTTAACTTAATTATCTTAACAAAATGCTAATAAAAACAATTGTAAAATGGTTCAAGGCGCACTAAAACATCTCCGGAATGCAATAATACTTCTGCTTATTCTAGTTTGCATAGGGACAGTCGGATATATGCTCATCGAAGGATGGAACCTGAGAGATGCTTTATATATGGTTATTATTACAATTACAACTACAGGATTTGAGGAAGTACATCCTCTATCCGGTAGTGGTGAAATCTTTACCCTGTTTCTTGTTATTGTAAGTTTTGGAACTGTTTTCTACATCGGTGGAATAGGAATTCATATTCTTATTGAAAGTAAAATCTTCAGGAGAAGAAGAATGGAAAAGCAAATTAATAAATTAGAAAATCATTACATCATCTGTGGCTATGGTAGAATGGGTACGCATATCTGTGAAGAGCTTACTCACGCCGGAGTAAATTTTGTTGTGATTGAAAATAATCCTGCCAACCATCCAAAATTGGATGAGACAGGTTACATTTATGATACCGGTGATGCTTCGCACGATAACACTTTAGAAAGAGTCGGAGTAAAAAGAGCAAAAGGACTGATCGCAGTTTTATCTAATGATGCTGAAAACGTTTTTACTACTCTTACAGCAAAGTTTCTTAATCCAAAAATATTTGTTGTTGCAAGAGCCGTCGAAGATGAAACAGAACCAAAATTATTAAAAGCTGGTGCAGACAGAGTTGTTAAACCATACGAGCTTGGAGGAGTTAGAATGGCTTCGCTGTTGCTTCGTCCCGGTGTAGCAGATTTTATTGAAATCGTTGCAGCAAACAGGAACATTGATCTACAAATTGAGGAGATAGTTGTTAAGAAAGGTTCTAAAATGGATAAAAAATCACTGGCTCAACTTCCAATAAGAACAGAGTTTAATGCAATTATCGTTTCAATTCAGAACGATGAAAAAGGAATATTTGTTTATAACCCGACTGGAAGCACAATAGTTGATGAAGGGAATAAACTAATTGCAATTGGAGAAAAGAGTAATCTGGAAAGGTTGAAAGATTTTTAGAATTATGTAACGGCAATTTCAAGCAATTTAAGTTGCTGTTTTTCTGCATCCAATTCTGCTTTAATCCCAAATGGTAATGTGAATTTATCAACAACGTGTCCGAAAGATAAACCATACACAACAGGAATTCCCAAATTTCCCAACCTATCCTTTAAAACATCCATCAAAGAAAATGATTCAGTGAATGAAGGATTTGTTTTGCTTGGTTCACACATCTTAAACACTCCCAAAGCTATGCCTGCAGCGTTTCTAAATTTACCTGACTGTAACATTTGAGTTAGCATTCTATCAATACGATAAGGTTCTTCAATAAATTCTTCAAGAAAAACTATTTTACCTGAAAAATCAAGATCATATTCAGTTCCTATTAGTGAGGTTACAATTGATAGGTTTCCTCCTATTAATTTTCCCTCACCAGTTCCCCCGGCGATTGTTGTAATTCCATATATGTTATAATTATTATCACCTGAGGAATTTGTCAATACAAGTTTGTGTTTTGGATCAATAAGAACATCATTAAAGTTTTTTATGCTGAACTGACTGAATGTTGAAACCCCAACAGGTCCGTGAAAAGTAATTAATCCGCTGTTTTTATAAATAGCAAAATGTAAAGCAGTAACATCGCTGAATCCGATAAAAGGTTTTGGATTATTTCGGATCAATTCAAAATCAAGATAAGGAAGAATTCTTGCACAACCGTAACCACCCCGTGCACACAATATTCCGTTGATATCTTTTCTATCAAACATTTCATTTAAGTCCGTCGCACGTTCTTCATCTGTTGCGGAAAAGTAACCGTTCTTTTGCATCAACCTCTCAGAGTAATCGACATTGAACCCAAGGTTCCGAAGATTGTCTATTGATTCTTGTTTTTCTTCCTCGGTTATATAACTACCCGGAGTAACTAAGGCAATTCTATCTCCTTTTTTTAGTCTACCCGGTTTAATTAACGTTTCATTAGGCGATTTTATTTCAACAATATCCGAAGAGGAAGTGGGAGACACTGATGCAGCAATAGTTGCGGCTGATATTGTTTTAATGAAGTTTCTGCGTTTCACTAATATTAAATTAACACTTGATTCTTATATCAACCGCAAAGATATTATTATCCAGACTAACAACAAGGGGATTAAGGTCGCATTCTGTGATTTTTTTATTATCTAACATCATCTGTGCAACTGATATGATGGTGTTCTTAATTTTGTTCATATCCGCAGAGGAATCACCACGAACACCCTGTATTATTTTCCCAATTTTAGTTTTGTTTATCATCTCATCTACATCGAAATCAGTCAGGTACGCTGAGAAAATAACAGTATCTTCTAAATATTCAACATATTTACCACCGGTTCCAAACATAACCATTGGTCCAAAACTTGGATCGCGAAAACCACCAACCAGAAGCTCAAACTTTGTATGAATGTATGGTTGTATGAGGAAAGAGTCAAGTTTCAAATCTTTCTTTTTAAAATTTTTAATCATCTCATCAGCGTGTTTTATCAGCTCATTTCTATCTCTGATATTTAATACAACACCTTTTAGTTCTGACTTGTGAATAATTTTTTCACCAACGGCTTTAAGCACAACAGGGAATTCAAGTTTAGCATTCTTTAAGTCCACATATTTAAGAAGATGAGTTTTTACAACCGGAAGTTTATAGTGTT
>JBATIA010000415.1:0-2946 GCA_049667415.1 Ignavibacteriaceae bacterium | reverse complement strand
GAAAAAGATATTTTATATGAACACTATCAAGAATTTACAGCACTTAGCATAAATTGTTTTTTACATAACCTTTAGATAGTTTCCATTTGTCCCTGGGTGAAAACTTTTTAATCATCATCACTTCATTACATTCACCTGGTGTAAATCACCTTTGCCGCCCAACTCCCGGTCAGGTTAAAAAATAATTCATTCACATATTACTGAGGAGGCGCAATGCGCAAAATTATTTTTGCAGGGGTCATAACCATATTATTTTCTATTGTACTGTTGTTTCAGTTTGGTTGTACGGAGGAGAGTAAAGCCAAACCTCTTACTCAAGGGGAGATGATTGCTTTGGGGAAATACATCGTAACCACAAGTGGGTGTGATGACTGCCATACACCAAAAATCTTTACCGAGAAAGGTCCGGTGTTCGATACAACAAGAAGTCTGTCTGGTTTTCCTCAGGATGAGACTTTACCTGAGTTAGATATGAACATGATTGGACCCGGTAAATGGTCAATGACTGACAAGCATTTAGCTGCATGGGTAGGTATGTGGGGAATTTCTTATGCTTCCAACATTACACCTGATAAGGCAACCGGTATTGGTACTATGACAGAGGAAATGTTTATTAAAACCATGAGAGATGGGAAATATATGGGTGTCGGCAGACCATTACTTCCCCCAATGCCATGGGAGGTTTACGGTATGAAGACTGATCAAGACCTTAAAGCTATTTACGCTTACCTCATGTCAATAAAGCCAATACATAACCAGGTGCCACAGCCAACACCTCCCGATAAGGTTGGAGAAATGTTAGCAGGAAAATAAAAGTTTAAAAATATTAGGAGGCTGTTTAAATAAGCACTCTCTTTTAATTAAGGGAGTGCTTTATTTTATAAATGCACCCACACGAAGATTAATTCCATGTTCAAGGTAAGCTTTCAGGCAGCACAGAAAGTTTGTCCATCCTTCAACCTGTCCCATGCATTGGTTAGCGCCCTTGTAGTCTGCAGGCCAATCGGATTCGGTTATTTTAACAAGGGTTTGATTTTCACCTTTTGACTCGAGAGTGATTACAACTACACATTCAGCGCCGCTTCCATTCCATTCAAAAGAAACTGTTTTATCTTTTTCAATTTTACCAACTTTAATCTGCAGCTCGGCACCAAAATCTTCCCATGTCCAGGTTAAGTTTTTCCCGCTCTCCATTTTACCTGTGCTTCCTGAGATAAAATATTTACTCATCTTTTCAGGATCAACTATTGCATTAAATATTTCATTTGCTTGTTTTAGTATTCCAATCTGAACTTTTGCTCTTATCTTATCTTCAGTCATTAGAACTCCTTTGGGTTATGAGATTTCAAAATTATAAGTAAGCAATCAGTATTGCAAAAGAAAGAATTAATCCCACAGTTGCCTGCAGTAAAACTTCATTTTTAGTTAATAACTTTTTTAAGAGACCGAGTGGTGTGAATCTGAGCCAATGCCATTTCTCCGGTAATTGTTTTTGAAGAAATATATAGTATGTAACGTCCTGAGCACCAAAGATTTTCAATACTGTACCGCAGAGAGCAGGTATCCATCCAAATAATAAACCTAAGATCAAAAACAACATTATATCGAACATCAACTGGTTTATGCGGTAGGCTTTAATTATTTCTCTTTCCGGCAAAGTGGTTGTTCTTCGGATAAGTGTAAAATGATAGCCAAGTATATCGAACAAGTTACTTGTAAGTAAAAAAAGAAATGGAACCGTAAAAGGAGTGTAAAATGATGTTATGCTTAGGATAAGAACCAACAGAAAGTTCAATCCCGTTAACTTGTAAAGGAATATGTTTTTAAAAGTTTCCAGCTTTTTAGATAAAATTAAATAAAAATATAACCGATTATAATAAATATTTATTACATGCTGAATGCAATTTGTATTTTAGTAATAGCTTAAAAACAACTTATCGGTATACATTATGAAAAAATTAATTCTTCTGCTTTTATTTACCGTCACTGTCTTTCCTCAAGCAAGTGCCGGGGATATTAAAACATTTAAACTTAATAATGGAATGAGAGCACTTGTTCTCGAGGATAATTCAATTCCAAACGTTGCAATGTATTTTCTTTACAAAGTAGGTTCACGCAACGAGTACCCTGGAATAACAGGCATCTCGCATTTTTTTGAACATATGATGTTCAACGGCGCAAAGAAGTACGGACCTAAAGAATTTGACCGGGTGATGGAAGCAAACGGCGGCTCAAACAATGCTTACACCAGTCAGAACCTTACAGTTTACCAGGATTGGTTCCCAAACCAAACTATGGAAGTAATGTTCGATCTGGAAGCCGACAGGATTGCAAATCTAAATTTTGATTCAACAAAGATTGAAAGCGAAAGAGGAGTTATACTTTCTGAAAGAAGCACGGGACTTGAAAATGATCCTATGGAAGAGCTTTGGGATGAAGTTCAGGCAACGGCTTTTACTGCTCATCCATACATGTGGCCTGTAATCGGCTGGGAATCTGACATCAAAAACTGGACAAAGAAAGATTTGGAAAATTATTTCCATACTTATTACGCACCTAATAACTGCTTACTGGTTGTAGTCGGAGATGTGAAATTTGATTGGGTAAAAACTCTCGCAGAAAAATATTTTGAGTCCATTCCTGCGGGACCAAAGCCAAGAGATATTCACACAGTTGAACCGGAACAGAAAGGGGAGAAGAGGGTTTTTGTCAAAAGAGATGTGCCGTCTCCATATTTATTATTTGCTTATCATGTCCCCCAATCAGGTTCAGATGAATACTATGCATTGGATCTTCTTGAATCAATTCTTTCATCAGGAAGAACATCTCGTTTATATAAATCTATTGTTGATGATAAACAGTTAGCTATCGATATAGGGACTTATTACGGCCAGGCATTTGATCCAACCATAATGATGATTTATGCTATTGCAAACCAGGATGTGA
>JBATIA010000414.1:0-3035 GCA_049667415.1 Ignavibacteriaceae bacterium | reverse complement strand
GTTGGAAGTATAGAAGAATTAAAGAAAGGTTTTATAGTTGAAGGTGAAAAAAGAATTCCAGTTAGCGAAGTAGAAAATATTGATTTGCACAAACCATTTGTCGATAAAGTTCTTTTTGAAAAGAATGGAAAGGTTTATACCCGAACTCCTGAACTAATAGATGTTTGGTTCGATTCCGGTTCTATGCCTTTCGCACAATATCACTATCCGTTTGAAAATAAGGAATTGTTTGAGAAAAAATCTTTCCCCGCTGATTTCATCTGCGAAGGTGTTGATCAAACACGCGGATGGTTTTACACTATGCATGCCATAGCCACAATGTTGTTCGATAATGTCGCATACAAGAATTTAATTGTCAATGAACTGATCCTCGATAAGAATGGAAAGAAAATGTCCAAGTCAATAGGCAACACGGTTGATCCAATTGTTCTTTTTGAAAAGTATGGCGCTGATGCCACTAGGTGGTATCTTGTTACAAACAGTCCACCATGGCGACCCACACTTTTTGATGAAGACGGATTATTGGAAGTACAGCGAAAATTTTTTGGAACCTTATTAAATACTTATGCTTTCTTTGCCCTTTATGCAAACATTGACGGATTTGAAAATAAACAAGCTCAGGTTCCTCTTTCCAAAAGAGAAGAGATAGACAGGTGGATATTATCCAAGCTAAATTCCTTAGTCGACAATAATGTTAAGCTTATGGACGCTTACGAGGTTACAAAAGCAGCACGAGCTATATCAGATTTTACGATTGATCACCTTTCAAATTGGTACGTTAGAAGATGCCGGAGAAGATTCTGGAAATCTGAAATGAATGAGAATAAGCTTGCTGCTTATCAGACTCTTTATGATTGTCTGATAACTGTGTGTAAGCTAATTGCGCCTTTTGTTCCTTTCCTCTCAGAAGAGTTATTCCAGAATTTAAATTCTGTTACTAAAAGCGAAGCTGTCGAATCCGTACATCTTACAGATCTACCTGAAAAAGGTGAAATAGATAAAGAACTTGAAGCAAAAATGGAGATCGCACAACATGTAGTCTATCTCACTAGGGCAATCAGAGCAAAATCAAACCTGAAGGTTAGACAGCCCTTGAAGAAACTTATGGTTGTAGTTGAGAAAAATAAGAAAAACCCTCTGGCAAAAATGAAAGAGGTAATTCTGGAAGAAGTGAACATTAAGGAGCTGGAAATAGTTGAAGATGATTCATTAATTGTGCGTAAATCAGCAAAACCAAACTTCAAAACTGTTGGCCCCAAATTTGGGAATAAAGTCAAATCTGTTACTGAACGTATAAAAAATTTCTCTAGCTTGGAAATAAATTCTATCCAAAAAGGTAATCCCGTTTCTATAGAAATAGATGGTGAAAATATTGAAATTGGAAACGAAGATGTTGAAATACTGAGTGAACAGATTGCCGGTTGGATTGTTGAAAGTGAAAATGGTTTGACCGTTGCTGTTGATACAGAACTGACAAAAGAACTTATTTCTGAAGGATTGGCAAGAGAATTTGTTAACAGGATACAGAATATGAGAAAGGATGCTGGTTTTCAGGTGACTGATAAAATAAACGTGGAGTTTTCAGGTAATTCAGATTTTGTAGATGCAATTAATAATTTTACTAAATATATTTCGGTTGAGACCCTTGCTGAAAAAATTCAAAATAAAAATGAACTGTTTGGTGAATTTTTACAAGATTGGAAAATCGGGGGTAACGACATCAAAATTAAAATAGAAAGAGTAAGTATCTAAAGATAGGAGTAAATTAAAATGGCTAAAAGAAAAACAAAAAAATCAGCTAAAAAAACAACCAAAAAGAAACCCATAAAAAAGGTAAAAGCAGTGATAAGTAAAAAAACTAAAAAGAAACCAGTTGCTAAAAAGACTTCGAAGAAAGTTGTTGCCAAAACTACAACTAAAAAAAAGGTAACCTCTAAAAAGGCTGTAACCAAAACTACAACCACCAGGAAAGCAGATAAACCAGTAAGAAAAGCTGTGAGAGCTGTTTCTTTTAAGAAGACTAAAGTAAGCAAAACTCCCGAAGTTAAGTTTGAAGATCTTGTTGAATCCCGGAACAAAGCAATTCAGAAAATAAAAGGATACGGTAAAAAAGATCTGGAGCATTTCAAGCAAATTATTCTTGAAAAACGTGATGAAATAATTGAACAGCTTCAAAACCTCAGGGAACAAATGCTTGATCCTACTACTGGTGAGTATATTAATGAAAATTCTCCTTATTCTCTCCATATGGCTGAACAGGGAACTGATGCGATGGAAAGAGAAAAAACTTTTCTATATGCGCAGAGGGAGAATAAATTTCTTGGATATCTTGAAGATGCGCTGAAGAGAATTGAATCCGGAACATACGGTATTTGCGTTGAGTGTATAGATGAACCACAAAACCTTTGTGAAACCTGCCCGTTAATTCCGAAGGAAAGACTTGAGGCCGTTCCTCACAGTCAACATTGCCTTCCAATAAAACAGAGACAGGAAAAGAAATAATCGTTCACGAGGTAGTACAAATAATAGGGCTCGAATAATTGTGAAAATTATTTTTCTTACCATCCTGCTGTTTTTAATAGATCAGCTCAGCAAAATATTTGTTAGAGGATTTAGCTTACCCTGGTTGAATATTAATCATAATGGATTTAACCTTGGTGAGACTATACCTGTGATCGACAATTTTTTTCATATTACTTTAGTTGAGAATCCCGGTATTGCCTTTGGTATAGTACCCGGTGCTTTTCTTAAGGATTTCATTTTAATTCTTACAATAATACTATGTTTAGGGTTCTTTGCATTCCTGATACTTGCAAGACATTCTGATTTGAAGGTAAGATTTTCAGTTGGTTTAATATTGGCAGGCGCTGCAGGAAATTTATTTGACAGAATCTTTTATGGATATTTTTACAATTATGCTCCTTTATTTCAAGGTAATGTGGTGGATTTTCTTGACGTAAAGTTTTTTAAGTTTTTTTTGTTTGGTCATATTCCGGGAAATTATGTCTTTAATTTTGCTGACCTTAGCATTACCG
>JBATIA010000413.1:0-1874 GCA_049667415.1 Ignavibacteriaceae bacterium | reverse complement strand
CATCGATGGTTCTTAGAATTATTCCTCCGATTCCAACAACCGTAGCAAAGTTTGAATTAATGCAAGAGACATCATACAAAGGGTTCCCATTTCCGCTATTCAACTTAGTCCAGTTTTTACCTCCGTTGGTGGTTCTAAGAATAGTGCCACCAATTCCAACAGCAAATCCATTATTTATATCTGCAAAATCAATGTTCTCGAGATCATTATATGTTACAGAACTTGAATTCATTGTCCAGTTTTGCCCTCCATCTGTAGTACTAAGTAATAATCCATTTACTCCTACTGCCAATCCTACGTTACTATCAAAGAAGGAAACGCTATAAAGAGGATAAGCAACCTGGCTTAGTTGCTGAAACCAGGTTTCCCCACCATCTGTAGTTTTTAGGATTATTGAATTATTAGTTCCGCCAACTGCTGTACCAATATTAATATCAGTAAAAATAATTTCATATAAACTACGGGTTGTTCCGCTTGGTTTACTAATCCAGTTTTGTCCTCCGTCTGTAGTTTTGAGAATTAAACCGGCATCACCAACAATAGTCCCATTGTTCACATCAGAAAAATTAACTCCGTTAAGTTCATAAGATGTTCCGCTAGTTTGCGAAATCCAATTTTGCCCACCATCTGTAGTTTTTAGGATAATTCCCCATTCTCCCACTATTGTTGCAATGCTAGAATCGATAAAGGAAACTGCATAAAGTTCATAAGTTGTCCCGCTTGCCTGACTATACCAGCTTTGTCCTCCATCAGTAGTTCTTAAAATAATTCCTCCTTTTCCAACAGCAATCGCATTATTTTCATCAAAAAAGGATAATCCGAATAACCTTTTTGATGCAATTATTTGAGATGTCCAGTTGTATCCTCCATCTGAAGTTTTAAGAAAAACTCCTCCCTCAAATCCGTATCTAACTTCGCTACCAACAATAAATCCGTTATTTAAATTTGTAAAATGAGCTGCATACAGATCGTAGGGTTCTAATATTGATTGAGAAATCCAGGATAATCCTCCATCAGTAGTTTTCAGGATTGTACCGCCATCACCCACAGCCCAGCCAATGTTTGCTGAAACCAATTGAACACAATGTAATGTATTTCCTTGTGGTAGTGGGTTTTGCCAGAACCACTGTTGTTGTCCAAACAAACTAATTGAAAGAATAAAAACCAGGAGAGATATATTAAGGGTTCGCATAATTTTACCCCATTAAAATTAAACTAATCTAAACTTAAGAAATTAATTTGAGAAAGGCGAGAGGGAATAATTTAATTAAATCAAAAACCTAATAAATTAATTGAGTTTTTTGCGAGGTTAACTAGTGGTGTGAAGTAAACACCAAAAACAAAGACAGGTATTATCAAGAGTACGATTACAAAAACATTTCCAAATGAAAATTCAATCTTAGGTTTTGTATCATCGGTTTTAACGAGATATAAATTCTTGAGAACACGAACGTAGTAGTAATACGCAACAACTGTATTCAGCAAAGTTATAAATGCAACAACAATCATATCTGCATCAATCAGTGCAATGAAAATGTATAGCTTGGCTATAAACCCGGCGGTAGGTGGTAAGCCTGCGAGCGAGAGTAAAAATATTGCAAGTGCAACTCCAAGAAATGAACTGGCAGAACCCATTCCTTTATAGTCATCCATTTCTTCGCTGCCAATCTTGTTTGCAATTAGCATAACAACAAAGAAAGCACCGAGATTCATAAATAAGTAAATAGCAAAGTAAACCAGTATTGCAACTAATCCTTCGTTAGATAAAACAGCAACTGCAAGCAGTAAATATCCTGCGTGTGCAATGCTTGAATAAGCTAACATTCTTTTTAAATTATCCTGCCAAAGAGCAGCAAAATTTCCTAGAGTCATTG
>JBATIA010000412.1:0-2471 GCA_049667415.1 Ignavibacteriaceae bacterium | reverse complement strand
AATGCCGTTTCCTCAATTACAGAAGGGGAGTTAGTTTCCTATTACAATCCTGCAATTACTCCCTTCCAGGAAAATAATTCTTTCCAGGCAGGTTACTCATTTCTTTCACTCGACAGGTCACTTAATTTTCTAAGCTATACAAGAAGATTCGATTTTTATTCCTCCAAAGACACTATCTCAGAAAACAGAAAACCAAGAACAACAGCAGGTCTAAGTATTGGTGCAATTAATTCGGGAGTAGGAAAGATTGATGGAAGAGATAACAATGGTTTGCCAACCGGCGAGTTGTCGACTTCTGAAAACCAATTCTTTATGGGTTTAGCTGCAAGAGTTTCAGAAAAGTTTTCTTTGGGTGTTTCTGTCAAGTTTTATTACTACAAGCTTTATGAAGAAATTAGTTCTACAGGTTTAGGATTTGATATTGGTGCTTTGTATAGAATTAATGAAAATTTTAATGTTGCTATGGTGATTGCAGATATCAACAGCAAATATAAATGGGATACCTCACCTATCTATGAGCAGGAAGGAATCATTAGTGAAGATAAATTTCCTAACCTCAGAAAAGTTGGTGTCAGCTACAGGAACAAAGAAATAGGAATTTTAGGAGCGATTGAATTTGAAAACAGTGATGCAAAATCAAATATTTTAAGAGCTGGCGTTGAGTATAATATTCACGATCAGTTTTATGTTCGCGGTGGCGTAGACCAGTTTAATCTTAGTAATACAGATTGGCCAATCAAACCGTCACTTGGTTTTTCATTCTTTCAGGCGTTTGGTAATTTTGTAGTGGGTGTTGATTATTCTTTCAAGATAGAGCAATACTCAAGCGCAGACAGGCATATTGTAAGTGTTAATTTTAATTTTTAGTATTTATGCTGAACTTGTTTCAGCATCTATATTTTGTAAGGAGATTCTGAAATAAATTCAGAATAATAAAAAGATGAAAAAAACTTTACTCATAATATTTTTATCAAGTATAATTACATTTGCTCAATCAGCAGGCAATAGCGGACTTGCATTCCTTAAATTTGGATTTGGTGCCAGGAATATTGCTATGGGTGATGCAGGCTCAACAGCATCAAATGATCTTTCGGCTATGTTCTATAATCCTTCCCGACTTGTCTCTACAAAAATGAATGAAGTAATGTTTATGCACAATGAATGGATTCAGGATGTAAGAAGCGAAGTAGGCGGTATTAAATGGAATATGTTCAATTTACCATGGGCTGTTGGTTTTAATGTTACCTCTATAAGTGATATTGAAGTCAGAGAGCGTCCTGGCGAACCGATTTCTAAATTCAATGCGAATTATTTCTTTGGCAGCTTATCATCTGGTTTCTCTATTATTAACGATTTGGACTTCGGTGCTACTTTTAAATATCTTTATGAAGGGCTACTGAACGACGAATCATCAGGCTATGGTTTTGACTTTGGTTTGAATTACTTTACTCCTGTCAAAGGGTTGACTGCATCCGCAGTAGTTAAAAATATTGGAACTATGAGTGAGTTGAGAGTTGAAAAAACTAAGCTTCCATTGGAATTTCGTTTAGGCGGCGCTTATAATTTCGGGTTGGAAAAAGCGAAGCTTGATTTTATCGTTGCTGCTGAGTTTCAAAAATACCTTGAGACTGATGATATTCATATCAATGGGGGCGGTGAGATAATATACAATCAAACATTTGCAGCTCGTGTAGGTTACCAATCAGGTTATGAAGCAAGAAACTTTACAGGTGGAGTCGGTATTATGTGGGGTAATTTAAGAATAGATTATGCTTACTTGCCTTTTTCACTTGGTCTTGGAAACGCAAACCTGTTTTCTATTCAATTCAAATTTTAATTCTCCTTTTCCTCAACTATTTCATAAATTGTTACACTATGCTGAATAGCAACATCAATAAATCTGTTCTCACTGATGTAAAATTGGAGAGTGGTTTTATCACCTTTCGGCGAATAAGTTTCTAATGGGAGTACCTTTACTGCATCCAATTCCTTATCATATTGCTTGAAAATATTCCATAAAGTTTTAAATACCTGACCTACATTGTTTTTAAAAGTTGTTCCCCAATCTTTCATAATTTTTACAACTATTTCGTTTTTAAAAACTATTATTCCAACCGGCGCATCGTATTTGTCTGAAATGTAAAAATTTCCATTAATATCCTCAACTACATTCAGATCAGATTCTAGATCATCCCAAACCTGTTCCACAGTCATTCCCAGCTTAATCTCATTCCCCCGTAAGCTCATCGAACTATCCTGGGCAAACAGACTTAACGATAATAGAATTAAAAAAAAGATGGTTTTCATTGAATCTCCAAGAATATGTTTTGTACAGATGAAATTTACGGAAGTGGTACTATTAAGACAAAGAATTAATGTTTGCGTCCCCCCAGTAAACAGGTACCGCAAGGGACGCCACAAAAAGAGCTATCTTATTTCATTAGGATCATTTTTTTGGTTTCGTTAAAGGA
>JBATIA010000411.1:0-6536 GCA_049667415.1 Ignavibacteriaceae bacterium | reverse complement strand
GAAAAATCAGATGCGCTTTATAAAAAAGCATTGAATCTTATACCTTCAACAACACAGACTCTGGCAAAAGGCCCTCAGCAAAATGTTAAAGGAATAGCACCAAAGTATCTTGTTAGAGGAAAGGGTTCACACGTTTGGGATGTTGATGGAAATGAATACCTGGATTTCAATATGGCTGTCGGTCCCCTTTCTTTAGGTTATGCTTATGATAAAGTAGATGAAGCAATTAAAAAGCAACTGGAAGATGGAATTACATTTTCTCTTATGCATCCATTAGAAGTTGAAGTTGCAGAGATGTTAAACAAGATTATTCCAAATGCTGAATCAGTCAGATACAGTAAAACTGGTGCTGATGTAACATCCGCAGCCATTAGAGTTGCACGTGCATATACAAAACGACAGAAAATCCTCTGCTGTGGTTACCATGGCTGGCACGATTGGTATATCTCTGTAACCGATCGGAATGCCGGGATCCCTCAGGTTATTCAGGATTTAACTTTTACTTTTAACTACAATGATATTCAATCCGTAATAGATTCAATTGATGAAGACACAGCAGCGGTAATACTTGAGCCATTTGTCTTTGAAGCACCAAGGGATAATTTCTTGCAAAAATTGAAAGATGTTTGTACCAAGAATGGCACCTTACTGATTTTTGACGAAATGTGGAGTGGATTCAGAATTGCTGTTGGTGGTGCACAGGAGTTTTTCAATATAAAAGCTGATCTTGCTACATTTTCAAAAGCGGTTGCAAATGGGATGCCGATAGCTATACTTGTTGGAAAAAAAGATATAATGAAAGTTCTTGAAAAAGATGTATTCTTTTACACAACTTTCGGTGGCGAAGCATTATCTCTTGCTGCAGTAAAGGCCACAGTAAATGAAATAAAATTGAAGAATGTACCTGCCTATTTAGCTAGGCAAGGTAAATTGTTGAAAGATGGTTATAATCAGGTTGCTGAAGAATTGAAAATGCCATATACAAAGTGTGTCGGTTACGAATGTCGTTCTCTTATGACTTTTGATGCTTCTGCTGGAAATCCACTGGAGATGAAATCTCTTGTTCAGCAGGAAATGATAAAACGCGGAATTCTTTGGGGAGGATTTCATAATATGAGCTTCTCTCATTCAGATAAAGACGTTGAGTACACTTTGAAAACTTACAAAGATGTTCTCCCAATTCTGAAGAAAGCCGTGAGTGAAAATAATGTTCGCGGTTATCTGAAAGGAGAACCAGTCGAACCGGTATTCAGAAAGGTTAGCAATTTTAACACTAAACCAAAGAGAAAATAATTTTGCCTGAAGAAAAGAAAATACCTGAACTATTTTCATTAAAAGAAAAAGTTGCCGTTGTTACCGGGGCTCTTGGCCTGATTGGAAAACACCATTGCCATGCGCTGGCTGAAGCTGGTGCTAATGTAATTGTCTGTGATTTAAACGAAAGTGAATGTGCAAACTTTGCTTCCTCCCTATCTGTTTTATCTTTAGGGATTTCAGCCGATATTACTGATAAAAAATCTGTTCGGGAATTGAAGAATGAGATAATTAGTAATTACGGCAAGATAGATATCTTAGTTAACAACGCTGCAATCAATGATAAGTTTGAAGATCCTCTTTCAGCTTTGGAAGATTCTAAGTTTGAAAATTATCCCGTGGAAATGTTTAAGAAATCTCTTGACGTAAATGTAACAGGGATGTTCATCTGTTCGCAGGTGATTGGAACCGAAATGGCTAAAAATGGTTACGGGAGTATTATAAATGTTGCTTCGACATACGGAATAGTAGCACCGGATCAATCAATTTATAAAAATGAAAATGGTGATCAGACATTCTATAAATCTGCTGCATACCCGGTTACAAAAGGAGCTGTTATATCCTTTACAAGATTTCTTGCATCGTACTGGGGAAATAAAGGTGTTAGGGTAAACACACTTTCTCCGGGAGGAGTAAAAGATAACCAGGAAGATTTTTTTGTGAAAAATTATTCTGCACGAACTCCGCTTGGAAGAATGGCTCATCCAACAGATTATAAGGGTGCACTTGTTTTCCTTGCCAGCGATGCCTCAAGTTATATGACAGGAGCAAATTTGGTTGTAGACGGAGGGTGGACTGCATGGTAATTATAGTTTATAATTCCGAACTTGTTTCGGAATCTCTATTCAGTAGATTTAAAATGCTGAAACAAGCCTGCCTGCCGGCAGTCAGGTTCAGCATAAATTCTGTGGAGGGAGGGTGGACTGCATGGTAATTGACAACCAGTTGAAACAAAAGAATTTACATCTCAAAGATAAATTAGAAAAAATCAAAATCGTTTTAACCGATAATGATGGTGTCTTAACTGATACTGGTGTTTATTATTCAACTAAAGGTGAAGAATTTAAAAGATTTTCCATCCGCGATGGAATGGGTGTGGAACGGCTTAGAAAGTATGCAGGAATCAAAACTGTAATAATAACTGGAGAAGAATCAGGTTCTGTTAGAGCAAGAGCAGAAAAGTTAAAGATCAAAGAGTATTATCTTGGTGTTAAGAACAAGGTTGATGTGCTTCCCGAAATTATGAAAAAAAATAATGTTAAACCTGAGAACATCGCATTCATCGGTGATGATGCGAATGATTATGAACTAATGAAATTGATTGGATTTAAAGTTACACCAGCAGATGGAATGAATTTTATCAAATATATTTCAGATTATGTTTGTGAAAACATAGGTGGTAATGGTGCATTTAGAGAGTTGGCAGAATTAATTTTAGCTTTTCAGTCTGATTCAGAATCAGCTGCATAAATTTCTACCGAGAGGAACTTATGAAAAATAGTAGAGAAATTAGAGTTGGAAATGTAATGATCGGTGATGGTCATCCTGTATTTATTATTGCAGAAATTGGGATCAATCATAATGGTTCACTAGAAGTAGCAAAAAAGCTTATCGAAGGAGCAAAAATTGCCGGGGCTGATGCAGTAAAATTTCAAAAGCGAACCCCTGAAATATGTGTTCCTAAAGATCAATGGAATCTTGAAAGAGATACTCCCTGGGGAAGAATGACTTATATTGATTACAGACACAAAGTCGAATTCACTAAAGAAGATTATTCAGCTATTGATAAATTCTGTAAAAAATTAAATATAGTATGGTTCGCTTCCTGTTGGGATGAAAAGGCAGTTGATTTTATTGAACAGTTTGAAGTTCCAATTTATAAAACTGCTTCGGCTTCTTTAACGGACACTGATCTTCTTAAAAAGCATAAGCAACTCAATAAGCCAGTGATGATATCAACTGGTATGTCTACGATGGAGGAAATTGAGGAGGCAGTAAAGATATTCGAAAATAAAAATAATCTTGTTGCACATTCAACATCTACTTATCCTTGCCCAAATGAAGAATTAAACCTAAAAATGATTACTACTCTTCGTAAAAAATATCCTGGCACACCAATTGGATACTCCGGGCATGAGACAGGTTTATCACCTACCTGGGCAGCGGTTGCACTTGGTGCAAGCTTCGTTGAAAGACATATAACGCTCGACCGTGCAATGTGGGGTAGCGATCAAGCTGCAAGTGTTGAGGTTGATGGTTTTAACAGGCTTGTGAGAAATATTCGTGACATTGAAATAGCGCTGGGTGATGGGATTAAACGCGTCTACCAAAGTGAAATGGGTGCGCGGGCAAAACTTAGAAAAATAAAATAACAGGATCCCGATAGTTATAATGACCAATCTTTTCACAAATATTAGAGATGCGATTCAAAATTACTTAACGAATATGTCTGATGCAGAACTAATTTCAACTTTAATAATTGTTGGAGCTGCTTTATTTTTTATCATAGTTGAAAGAATATGGCCCTATACAAAAGGGCAGAAAGTACTGCGTGAAGGTTTTTTTGATGATCTTGCACTTTATACAATTGCTCAAAGCTATATTCTTGGGATTTTTATATTCACTTTTATAATTAATTTTATTGATGACTCAACCGGACTGTCAAGATTGCAATTGTTCAGGGATGTTCCAATCTGGATTCAATTAATTTTCTTTCTTATCACACACGATTTATACATTTACTGGATGCACCGCTGGCAGCACAAGAATAAATATTTATGGAGAATTCACGAGGCACATCATTCACCAAAAAAAGTTGACTGGCTTTCAGGCTCCCGATCACACGCAATAGAAATTTTAATAAACCAGACTATAGAATTCCTTCCTATCGTTTTACTTGGATCACCCCCAGAAGTGATTGCATACAAAGGTGTTATTAGTGCAGTGTGGGGTATGTATATTCATTCAAACCTCGATATACATACGGGAAAACTGCAAAGAATTATAAATGGTCCTGAGATGCATCGTTGGCATCATTCAACAGGTAAAGGAAGGAACAGAAACTTTGCAACAAAGCTTGCAATTTGGGATTGGATTTTTGGAACAGCGTTTCTTCCTGAAACCAAACCAGATGAGTACGGTTTAAAAACCTTCTTCCCAAATCACTATTTTATGCAGACTTTGTATGCTTTCCGAACATTTAAGAGGTCTCCGCGTGCAACTACCGGCGAATCGGAAGCTTAATTAGATTTTAAATCTAGTCCTTTATAATAAAGCCCCGATAAAACTATTGAGGCTAATTGTGATCCTAAGTGGATCCCTCCGAAGGAGTCCCTTTGGGAGAACCCATATTAACGCCGTTTCTATTCCTTTATAACAGAAAAGCCCCGATAAAACTATCGAGGCTAATTGTGACCCCAAGGGGATTCCTCCGAAGGAGTCCCTTCGGGAGAACCCACAATACCGCCGTTTCAATTCCTTTAAAACAGAAAAGCCCCGATAATACTACCGAGGCTAATTGAGACCCCAAGGGGATTCCTCCAAAGGAGTTCCTTTGGGAAAGCCCATATTACCACTGTTTCAAACCCTTTAAAACAGAAAAGCCCCGATAAGACTATCGAGGCTAAATGTGACCCCAAGGGGATTCGAACCCCTATTACCGCCGTGAAAGGGCGAGGTCCTAACCATTAGACGATGGGGCCAATATAGAAAAAACAATTTACAGAATTCAAATAACAAATAAATTAAAATGGCTAAAACTCAAAACCTCAGACTATACCTATCTCAAAATTTGATATTGGAAATTGTATATTATTTGAAATTTGGTTTATGGACATTGTAATTTTTTCTGTGGGTGAGCGATGGGAATTGAACCCACGACCCCCAGGGCCACAACCTGGTGCTCTAACCAACTGAGCTACGCTCACCATAAGATTGTACGCCCGAGTGGACTCGAACCACTAACCCTCAGCTTAGAAGGCTGATGCTCTATCCGCTTGAGCTACGGGCGCTCTAAGCAACTAACAATGAACAATTTAGAATTAAAAATGTAAAAAAGACTAATTGATTATTGAATAATAAAAGTGTCGGGGCGGCAGGATTCGAACCTGCGACCTCCTGCTCCCAAAGCAGGCGCGATAACCGGACTACGCTACGCCCCGTGTCATTAATTTACAGAACAAAAAGAATACTTATTACCTCTCGATAATAAGTATGTTGAAAAATGAGTCACAAATATATCTATCGAATTGTGAAAAAAAAAGTGATTTATTGGTATTAAGTCAACCTTATGATCCATTTTAGTTAATCGAAAGAAAAATCGTTTTCACATCTTTTCATTCTTAAGTAAATTGAGTTAATAATTTACACTATCTTAATTTTTCTATGCGTTTTTCCTGGCTAATTGCGAAGAAATTCATACTCTCAAAGAGGGATTCCCGATTCATCAGTTTAATCTCTTTTATTTCGATACTCGGAATTGCTCTTGGGGTAGCAACCTTAATAATTGCAATAAGTGTTCTTAAGGGATTTGAACAAACCATTACTAATAAAATTATTGACTTCGATTCTCATATCAAAATATCTTCCTATCGTAGCACGCTTCCTGATTATCATAAAACTTTACCTCTTTTGCAAAATGAATTAAGTAAGTTTAAACCAACTATTACCCCGATTGCATCTAAACTTGTTATTGTCAGTAATAAAAAAAGAAAAGATGGGATTAGTTTAATAGGTATTGACCCACATAGCGAAAAACCTTCTCTGGTAAAAAATATCGTTGAGGGAAAATTTATTTTGACTGATAACACTGTCGTAATTGGCAAAAAACTTGCAGAAAAACTTTTCACTAAAGTTGGTGATAAAATTACAGTATTTGCACTCAGGAATGATCAGGTTCCTTCTCCGGATAACTTACCCAACATAGAAAAGTTTGTTGTTAATGGAATTTTTGAAAGCGGAATGACAGAATACGATGATACATACGCCTACATTTCATTAAAATCAGCTCAGAAGTTGTATGATATTGGTGATAATATTACCGGTTATAATATTAAGCTGGGTAACATTTCAAAAATTGATAGCTTAACCAGGTATTTAGCAAAGAGCCTTCGTTATCCCCATGCTGTAAGGTCTATCTATCAAATACACAGAAATATTTTTACCTGGATCGAATTACAAAAAAAACCAATTCCTATAGTGTTAGCTTTGATAATACTTGTTGC
>JBATIA010000410.1:0-1562 GCA_049667415.1 Ignavibacteriaceae bacterium | reverse complement strand
TATCAAACCACCTTACTAAATAAGATTGGGGATGCGGTAACTTCTTCGTCTCAAATAAATTCTTTCATTATTATGTGAAATAATACTCCTCAATTATCAAATATTAGAACCCTCCAATATTTTTAGAAGGAATATTCTCATTCTGATTATCTTGTCTTAAATTAAAATGAAAAACTGAAATTGTAATATATGTAGCCATAAAATAAAAAGTAGTAATTCCCAAACCTACTTTAAACAATACAGATTCAGTATAATTTAATGTCATTATTGATACAAAAATTAATATGGCTAAATTGTTATTTAACTTGAACATTCTATGTATATATGCAATTATCGGAAGCAAAAAAAATACAAAACCAATAAAACCTAACTGAAGTATAATTTCCAAATAACCGTTATGTGCTGAGTTTACCTTAAAGCCTTCAAAATAACTTGCAAAGATTTCTATTCTTGAAGAACCCATTATCCAATACGTTGCAAAACCGTATCCAAGTAAAAATCTTTTTTCTATATCATTCCATGCAAATGCCCAAATATCAACTCTACCAGAGAAAGTTAAATCCTTACCAAAATATCCCGGGACTAATGCGAAAATCTCGGAGGAAAAAATAAGAATTATAATACTGAAGATCAGGATAAATAAGAAAGTCAATCCTAAAAGTGATCTACCAACTCCTAATTTTTTATAAAAAATTGATTCTATCTGAAACATTAAGCCCATTGAGACAATTATGATTACCGCTATTAAATTTGTTGAACTATGGGCCTTATAAATTATTAAAACTGAAGTTAAAATAAGTATGACATCATATAGCTTTGCATATCTTGTATCATCGAAATTAAAAAAAACAATTGAAGATAAAAGGCAATAAAGACTGTTTTGAGCAAGCCAGTTTTTTTGGACTTCAATTCCACGCCAGGTTCCAAATACCGGATCAATAGCGTCTGGAATAAACCGGCATGCATACAAATTAAAAAATAAATAAACAGAAACTACTATCTTAAGCTGCTTCAATAGTACTTTAGGATCAATATTTACCAATGCTTCTACAATTATAAGAAACATAACAAATAATTGAAAAGACCTTTTGAATGATAGAAAGTGATAGTCGGACCATACAGCACTTAATAAACATATTACAACGAATAAACTAAGATATTTCTCAGATCTTATAAGCGCTAATATTTTATCGAACCTTTTTGATAAGATAACTAAAGATGAAAAAAACAGGAATAAATAAACGACCTGATTTCTTATGTTGGTAGTCTCTCCTCCATAAGTATCTGCATAATTACTAGGGTCAAAAGGAATGTTAGTAGTAAAAAAAGTAACGTAAATAAGTACAAAAGAGTTTATTTTGATTAGCAGATCAACACCATTAATTGGTGTTTGAAGCTTATGTGATAAATACGACATTAAATAGCAAAATAAATTTTGAACATATTATAGTTTTTGTATAATCAGGTGCCTTGGAATTCTGATCCAGATTTTTTTGATTAATTATTATATCTAATTACTTACTGTTTATCAATTTGATTTTTTGAAAAAGTTGCTTTAATAT
>JBATIA010000409.1:0-5686 GCA_049667415.1 Ignavibacteriaceae bacterium | reverse complement strand
GGGATTAAGAGAAGGGCTTTTTAGAAGCCCAATCTTTCCATATCGGCAACAAGATTTGTAACAGCCTTAACAGAATTGTCAAGCAGTGCTTTTTCTTCTTCATCCAATGCAAACTCTATAATTTTTTCTACTCCGTTTGAACCAAGTACTGCCGGAACTCCAACGTAATATCCCTTAACTCCGAATTCACCGTTTAGAAAAGCACAAACAGGTAACACTCTTTTTTCGTCATATACTATGGCCTCGACCATTGAAATTGTTGCGGAAGCAGGTGAGTAAAATGCTGATCCTGTTTTAAGAAGTTTTACAATTTCACCGCCAGCCATTTTTGTTCTGTCAACCATTGCTTTCATAACTTCTATAGCTTTTGCTTTGTCTTTGTATTTTCTTTCCAGCAATTCCATAGCGGGGATACCATTTACATTTGCATATCTTACAATCGGAACCATTGTATCGCCATGTCCACCAAGTACCATTGCATTTACGTCTTTAACAGACACACCTAGTTCCCATGCAATAAATGAGGAGAATCTTGAAGAGTCAAGAATTCCTGCTTGTCCTAAAACTCTATTGGTTGGAAATCCCGTAATCTTTTTGAAAAGGGTAACCATAGCATCCAAAGGATTTGAAATTATAATAGCAATTGAATTAGGAGCATGTTTCTTTACATTTTCAGCAACTGATTGCATTATTTTTGCATTTGTCGTCAATAGGTCATCTCTGCTCATACCGGGTTTTCGTGGTAAGCCTGCTGTAACAATCACGATATCAGAACCGTCAATATCTTTATAATCATTAGCCCCCTTCATTGAAATATCAAATCCGTCTATCCTTGACGCTTCAGCTATATCAAGAGCCTTTCCCTGGGGCATATCTTCGACGATGTCGAATAGAACCAGATCCCCCAACTGTCTTGATGCAATAAGTTGAGCCAAAACACCACCTATTTGGCCGCCTCCAATTATTGATATTTTTTTTCTGCCCATTTTAACTCCCTATAATAAATTGTTGATATTAACAACCATTAAAATAAATAAAAAAAATCAGAGGTGATAATTTTGAAAGGTGAATTAAAGGGTTAAACTTTTTCTAGATTTAAGATTAGTATTGTTTCTGTGCCACTGGGTGTCATATTATATCTTACTTCATCCATATAGACTTTCATAAGATAAACTCCACGTCCTGAATCTTTAAGCAGGTTTTCAGGTTCAGTAGGATCGGGAACGGTTGATGGATCAAAACCCGATCCTTCATCCTTAACCTTAATTATAAGCTTTGAATCTTCAATATGTGCATGAATGGTGACAAGCTTGGATAAATCACATTTATTTGCGTGAATAATTGCATTAGTTGTAGCTTCTGTAACAGCAAGCAGTAAGACAGAAAGCTGATCATCGTTTAATCCAAGATCCTTGGCAAAATAATTAACGAATTCTTCTACCGTAATAAGGTTGTTCGGATCGCTTTCAACTTCTATATGATAAAATGGTTCAGGCAAAATATTTAATTAATCTGTTTTTTAATTTAATCAAAAAGTTAAACTCTAAAAATTCCAATTCATTGTTAAAACAAAATTTAACCTCTCCCTAACAATATTAGTGTTGTCGGATATAAATTCATACCAGGTATTTAATTTTAAAAACAGCATTTTAGTTCCAACTAGTATCTCAAAAAGGGGGCCAATGCTCAGAAATTCTGAATCAGGAGTTCGTTGGTTTTCATTATATCTGAATGTATTTAATGAAAAATATCTGAACCCTAAAGCAAAAAATGATGTATTAGATATTATTCCAAACTTCGGGTCAGCAAAAATTTCCTGCAGGTATCTTTGCGGTGCCTCAGCAAAATTACCCCAATCAAGTTCACCCTGGCTGGTAAGTTTAACATATCCTGTGAGGATGAATGAAAAATTCCTGGTAATCCGGTAATTTGTAGAATCAGTGGCAGTAAATTGCCTGAAAGAAATACTCCGAAGGTTTGAAGTAACATCTTGAAAGTCATATACCGTATAATTAGCCGACACTTCAAAATTATTCAAAGAAGAAAATTTAGCGCCATTATAATATCCTCCGGAAGAAAATCTTATAACTCTATTTACATTATTGTTTGCACTTCGGGCTGCAAACAGGTACACGAGATGGCTGATAGTTCCTTCCAGATTTGCAAATAATTGGAAGAAGGGGGAAAGATATCTTGTATACCTTAATCTTCCGATGGTTAGTAGTTCATCACGATCATCATCATTTAGCGCACTTGGGGTATCGTATTTTAGTTTACTGTGAAAAAGACTGAGCGATAACTGATCGATTCTGGAAAAGTAAACATTCCCTAGAAGCGAGATTGTTGTTCTGTACGAATTGTTGTTTTTTCTACCTTCAATTTCTGATCTTAGTTCATAAAAGCTTTCGTCAATTCCCTCGAATCTTTTTGTAAGATGTTTTTCATCTCTTTCAGTATAATTCACATTTATCCCTGCATCAGCAAACTTTGACTTATAAAATAAACTTGATTCAATTATAAGTCCCAATTCTTCAACCTGTGTATCAAAGATATCTGAGGATTGAACCTTAACAGATTTATACCGGGTGTTTCTATCGATTGTACGATAGTTTATTTTGCCATTCAAATCGAACTCAAATAAATCAAAAAGGTCGCTATAGGCTAGCCGGTCTTGTAAAAGAAAAGCAGTTTCAGTCCTGCTTTCAACGTTATTACTTATATTGAATTCAGATGAGGTTGTTGAGTCGGCATCCAGGTAGAAATCTTTTCGGTTCTGAGAAAATCTTGTATTGAAAAAATTAGTTACCTGAGGATTAAAAGGATTTGTTACTAGCAAATCTAAATACCGAATGGCATTTTTCCGCGGAGAGATATCTTCATTCTCCAATCTTAAAGTTGAAGTTAAACCAAAATCAACCAATCCTAAATCGTTTAATTTTCCTTCCAAACCGTATAATGGACCGCTATCAATTTCGTTCAACTGCCTGTTGTCTGAGTAACCGCCGTAAGGTGTAAATACAAGCCCTCGGATAAAAGATAGCTCACTTAAAATTACCGCCTGATTTATAGCCGCGTAGTTTATTCCAAGTTGTCTGTCATCAGATACAATATTACTCCGAATTGCAACACCTTGTTTCCATCCATTACTGATCCGGTATTTGCCGATAGCAAGAAGGAATTGCTCATCACGGATGCTGTTCTGATTTGATTTTAAGAATGTTGATCGAAAATTCTGATTAATTCGGTATTCAAAGTTTGAAGTTGAACCATTTAAATCAATTCCGGTATTAAGATAATAAGTGTTGAGCTGCTTATCGAAGTTTGAAAATAAGCGGCTTAAAGTTGAGATTGGCATAGAAAATTGAGTAGAATCAATTTCAAACTGTGCAAATGTTATTTGACTGAGGAAGAATATCAGTCCTGTTAAAATTATTACGGCTTGCAGTTTTTTATTTTGTTTCAACAGACAATGAAAATGTTGGAGTTTTAATTAAAGTAAAAATAAGAATCAATAATCAAGCGGTAAAACCGAAGAATATCTTGTCTTCAAAGCCCAATATCCTACAACCGTATCTGAAATTCAAGGAATAATCAAAATTACTTATATTGTTTAACAATTTTTTTCTTATTGATAACCTCATCAGCAATAAACATTAATTCAATGTCAAAAACCCGAACCGCTAAGAAAAAACGAAAAGAAACTAAAGAGACTCAAATAAAAAAGTCTACCTCCGGGAACCTTGAAAAACTCATTTTATTTAAGCATACCGGGTTAATTATAGCAGGATTCTATTTTGTAGTTGTAGCTTTAATCAGCTTTATCTTCCACACAGTGGGAGACTACGGAATTGAAACAGACTTTTTTTGGGGATATGTACCGAATGCTAAAGATTTCCTTTCCGGGAATATTCCAATGGATGCTTTTAGAGGACCACTTTATCCAATGGTTCTTGGGATTTTCGGTTTTCTTCTTGGTGATTTCTTTAAAGCGGGAATTCTGCTTGCGGTGATCTCTGCTTCATTTGTAATCTATTTTACTTTCGAACTGCTGAAGAAAATCTTTTCGCCAAGAATTTCTTTTTTCGTCACCCTGTTTCTTGCGCTCAATCCGGTTTTTATACAGTACTCATACAGTGCAGGAACGGATATGTTTTTCAATGCACTTGTTGCAGCCACTCTATTTTTCTTCTTTAAGAATAAAGAATTGAATTATAAAAATCTGATTCTTGCTGCATTTTTTGGAGGATTGTCCTATCTCACAAGGTATAATGGAATTTTTTTAATGAGCTTTGTGTTTGTTATCCTGTTTGTGAACTACTGGAAAATTAATTGGTTCACCAGAATTAAATCCTCACTTCTATTCGTTGCTGTTTTTCTTGTAACATTTTCGCCATGGGGACTTTATTGTTTGAGTGAGAAAGGATCCTTCTTCTATAATGAAAACTACAAGAACATTGCTTTTGAGGTTTATGGTAAAGGAAAAATAAGCTGGGATGATTTCTGGTTTAAAGAGAGCAGTAAAATTACATCAATGAGTGAAATCATCTTTAAAGACACAGGATTATTCCTTTCAACCACAGTTAATAATATAGCCGATCACTTCTTAAGTGATATGGATAAGTTGGTCGGGTGGCACGTTGGGGCTTTTGTTGTTCTTGGATTAATTCTACTTGCCATTTCTAATCCGTTTAAATGCTGGAAATCAGAGGAGATGGGGTATCACCTCGTAAATCTTTTTTTCTTTGGCTTATTGTTACTTGTTTTTTACAGTGAAAGATTTTCTTTGTTCCTAATACCATTTTATGTTTTAATTGCCGTTCAGCCGTTCTTCAGTGAAAAATTTAAGATTGCAAAATTCCTTCCGATTACATTCAGGTATTTATTACTAGGTGGGTTAATCATTTTCACTTTTGTTAAATCTTATTCGTTCAATAGTCAAAATATTAATTCGGGTCCGACCGAGCTTTTAACGTTGCAAGATTGGTATGAGCAAAACATTCCTGCGGAAAAAAAAGGAAAAATTGTTGCTGCAAGAAAAGCACATGTTGCTTATTATCTGGATATGAAATTTCAGCTTATGCCTATGGCTGATTCTTACGATGAGTTTATTCAAAAGTTACGTGAAGAACATGTTGACTATCTTTATTTTGGAATTGCCGAGGCTGGGCTACGAAGGGAATTTCAATATCTTATTGACCCAAAAGAAAATCATTCCGGACTGGAAGTCGTCGTTTATTTTGAAAATCCGCCATCTGTACTCTATAAAGTTTTAAAGCAATAAAAATCTTCAATTAAGTCAAAAAGAGATTGGAGTTTAAATTGACAATACCCCTTATTTTCGATAATTTTGACCTCAATTATTTCATAAATATCAAATGATCGAACAATATATTCCGGTTCTTATCGTCTTAGCAGTTGCTCTAATATTCGGCACTGTGCTGGTGATGTCTTCAACACTCATTGGGCCACAACGCCCTAATCGGGAAAAGACTTCAACTTACGAAAGCGGAATGAAACCGGTCGGTACAGCCAGGCAAAGAATTTCAATAAAATATTACCTTGTGGCTATGTTCTTCATCATTTTTGACCTGGAAGTGATTTTTATTTACCCCTGGGCTGTGCAATTCAAAAAATTATTCGGACAATATGGAATTTCTGTGTTCCTTTCTATGTTAATATTCTTAGT
>JBATIA010000408.1:0-8995 GCA_049667415.1 Ignavibacteriaceae bacterium | reverse complement strand
TCCCATCATTATCTTTCATATTTACATCCGCACCTTTTCTGATTAAGTACGCGACCATTTCATCATAATAGTAATAACTACTGGCAATCATCAAAGCAGTAGTGCCTGAGGTAGGATGCTGCGTATTAATATCCACTCCAGATTGAAGAAGTTGCTCAATCTTTACAGTATCTTTTTTAATTACTGCATCTGCAAGCGGGTTGAATTGCTTTTGTGGAAAAGATTGATTTGGCTTGATAAAAAATAAAATGCCAACTATTAAAATAATTTCTATAATGGTCTTCATTCTTTTACTTCTTCCCATTTTACTTGCTCATCAATATGCCTGAGAATATTAATAATTGCCCATAATCCAACGGGATCCCCATTACCAATTGACCAAACAGATTTTTCAAATGAATCAGTTTTTATAGTTACGGTTTCACGCCGTGTATGTTCTGAGGCACTATAGTAATAATAATTTTTATATTTTAAGAAACATTGGGAGATAATAAAATCATTCAGTCTTTCATAGGTGTCAGTTGAGATTTTGCCATTTTTTTTAATTAACAATTTATGACTTGGACCAGTTGTCTTATCTCGTTCAATGAAACTTACATCTCCAACCTTATTTAATGTTAATTTTTTATATGTAAATAATGAATTGTCTTCATAGATAATTTCACTTATTAGTAAATCTGGTTTATCTGCAATTTTGTTTAGATTAAATTCAAACCAAACATATACCTCAGAACTTACTATTTCATCTCCAATTTTTGCTGGATAGAATTTTGATTTCATTAAAAAATCTAATGCAGCTTCATCACATCCAGCACCAATTGCTTTAACTAATTCCCAATTTGTTATAATTCCGTTAGTATCTAAATTAATTTTTATTATGACTTGACCCTGGACACCAGCTCTTTTGGCTATTTCAGGATAGAATATTAGTTCAGAAATAGAATCTTTATTTAGAACAAACTGAGGTATGGTTGAAAATTTATTCGAATCTACAACTTCAACTTTTGTTATTTTGATTTCAGGGACTTTATTTATAGACCGTGTGAAAAGAGGTGGGCAATTGGAATTATAATCCTGTGCTTGGAGAAATGATAAGAACAGTATCGTCGAAAGAATTATTACAGATATTTGGTTCTTCATAAATTTGCCTCTTTCAATGCTGAATAATTCGGAACATTATGATTAACTTTGATTCAAATTTAGCAAAATAAGTTAGATGAAATTTTATCTAAAACAAAAATTAGACCACCATTACAAAGCTTTTGATAGGGCAAAACTCGAACCAGACCCCCTTCAATTTCCTCATCTATTTGAAGACGAAAGGGATATTGAAGTTATGGCTTTCATTGCTTCGGTTTTTGCATATGGGAATGTTAAGCAAATAATAAACTCTCTCAATACATTTCTACTGATTGCCAAAAATCAGCCTTATGAGTTCATTAGCAATATTTCAGCAAATAATAATTTACCAATTAATTTCGTTCATAGGTTTTATTCTTCAAAAGATATTCATCGTCTATTTCAATTGTTGAATATAGTTTATGCTGAATTGGGATCTCTTCAGAGATTATTTTTATACGTGTATAAAGACTCTGATCCTAATACGAAAAATGCTATTACAAATTTTTCCAATTACTTTTTACAAAAAGCACAAAGTGAATTTGGAACATTGAGCAGGGGATTGAAATTTATGTTTCCTTTACCTGAAAAGGGAAGTGCCTGCAAAAGAATGAACCTCTTTCTTCGCTGGATGGTGAGAAAAGATGAACTTGATTTTGGTTTATGGAGCGAAATTCCGACTTCAAAACTTACAATACCTGTAGATACTCACGTTGCAAGGATTTGCAGACAACTTAAACTCACTCAAAGAACAAACGTAAGCTGGCAAATGGCAGCAGAAATAACTAATAACTTAAAAAAGTTTGATCCGAATGATCCAGTTAAGTATGATTTTGCTATTTGTCATATAGGTATGCGAAAATTAAAGTTTTAATCTCACCACTTTTTATTTTTCATATACTTTACTGATTCAGTTATTAATGTTAATAAAACTTTCAAATCCACATCTTCAAGTTTGTTAATGTAGAGACAGCTGCTGCCAGTTTTGTGCTTACCCAGTTTTTTCATTAGTTCATCATATCTTTTAAATCCTGACATTATATAAAGGGTTAGACTTTGTTTACGAGGTGAAAATCCGGTTAAGAAAAAATCACCCTCTCTACCACTTGCATATTTATAGTGGTACGAGCCAAAACCAACAATACTCGGTCCCCACATTTTCGGTTCTTCTTTAGTAATCTTCTTCATCAATTCAAGAATTTTAAATGAATCTTCTTGCCTTTTCTTATCGATGACACTTTTTAAAAATTTTTCTACATCAACTTTAGTTGGTTTTGTTTTTAGTTCAGCCATACTATTACTCCATTTTGTTTATTTTTAAATAGATATCAAACTTACTTAGGTAATTAAGTTTTAATATTTATAAGCCAGAACGAACTTTCTTTCAACAGTCTAAATTAAGAAAACCGAGTATTTTGTAAAAAAGTTTCAATTAAATTGTTGATGGGCTATCAAAAACCCTTTATATTTGCTCAATATTTTTGAAACCTAAATCCGTCCATACGGAATAAAAACTATTTCTCTCACGTACTTAAGGAGAATCTAATGTCTGAGACCAAACGATTTGTTCCCTTCGTCTCTCCTGAAACTTCAATGGCTGAATTTACAATCCGTGCATTAATTATCGGTTTAATTTTAGCTGTAGTACTTGGTGCTGCAAATGCATACCTTGGGCTAAAGGCAGGAATGACAATCGCTGCAACATATCCTGCAGCAGTTATAGGTATGGCCCTTATAAAAATACTTAAGGGATCTATCCTGGAAGAAAATTTTGCGCGAACTGTTGGTTCTATCGGTGAATCAATTGCAGCAGGTGCAATATTTACTCTGCCTGCATTCTTTATTGGTGGAATATGGGTTCCGTTTTTTACAACAGCAAACTTTCTTATCTCCGTAGCAGTTATGATTGCCGGGGGTATCCTTGGAATTATGTTTGTTGCATTGCTTAGAAGAGTGATGGTAGAAGATGTTGAATTACCATTTCCCGAATCAGTAGCCGCTGCTGAAATTCATAAGGCAGGAAGACATGGTACAGGTGGTTCTAAGTTTCTTTTTAGTGCAATGGGAATCGGAGCATTAATACAGGCATTAGGTCAATTCAAACTTTTTGCGACTTCGTGGACTCAAATAATTACAGTTGGTAAAGGTCACATACTTTTCCGCTCACCAGATGTTAGTCCTGCATACATAGGAGTAGGATATATTATAGGACCAAGACTTGCTGCGTTAAATTTTAGCGGTGGTGTTCTTGCCTGGGGTTTACTAGCACCAACCATTGCTTTCTTTAAATATTTTAACAGCGATACACCTATGGATTTTGATTGGGCTACAACAATGGTTCAGGTTTGGAAAGATTACGTAAGACCTATAGCAATCGGGGGAATGCTTGTTGGAGCAGCCTATACTTTATGGAGAATGAGGAAAAGTCTTGCAACCGGAATTGCGCGATCAATTAGTGATGTTAGAAAAGCTGCTACCGGCGATTTTGTTGAGATCAGAACTGAGAAAGATATTAGCTTTAACTGGATAATGATTGGAATACTGGGAACTGCTGTTGCCACATTTTTTATATACAATTACTTTGCTCAGGATATTTTTGCTGCATTAGTTGCTACATTTGTTATGATAGTAGCAGGATTTTTCTTTGCAGCAGTATCAGGTTATCTTGTAGGTATAATTGGTTCAAGCAATAATCCAATTAGCGGCTTAACTCTATCTACCCTGGTTGTTGCTGCGATCCTGATGGTTGCCCTGGGCATGGAAGGGGAAGCAGGCGTTGCTGCTGTGCTGGGAGTTGCCGCTGTTGTTTGCGTTGCTGCTGCAGTTGCCGGTGAAATGCTTCAAGATTTGAAAGCTGGTCATATTCTTGGAGGAACTCCCTGGAAGATGCAGGTAGGAGATATTTTAGGTGTAATTGTATCAGCCGCTGTTATGTTTATTCCTTTACTCATTCTTCACGAAGGAGATATCAAATCTGGTGGAACTGGTTTTGGTGGGGATGCTTTACCAGCACCACAGGCTAGCTTAATGGCAATTTTATCTAAAGGAATCGTTGCCGGACAAATGGATTGGATTCTAATTTTTGTTGGAATGCTAATGGGTGTTGCATTCATAATGATGAACGTAAAAAGCCCCATGCTGGTGAGTGTTGGAATGTATCTCCCCCTGGGGACTACATTCGCAATATTTGTTGGCGGTTTAATTAAAGGTATTGTGGAAAGAATTGACGACAGGAAGAAATTTAATGAGGCTCAAAAATCCAGAGTTGAAAATACAGGAATCCTGATTGCAGCCGGATTAATTGCAGGCGAAGCTTTGATAGGTCTGCTGTTCGCCGGCTTCGCGTTCTGGGAGGTTTCCCTCTTACAAATATTTGCAGAGCCTTCGTTTATAATTAGTTTAATTGTACTTGCATTCATTGGATGGCTGCTGGTTAGAATTCCTGTAAAGAATTCTGGAAAACCGGATGACCCGGCACCACCTCACGTATCAATGTAATTAATTAATCAGGAGCGTTCTTTGATAGGAACGCTCCTATTCCTTTACTATGCCACTATCATTTAAAGAACGAAAGAAAATTTTAAAGAACATAAACACTATGGATCTTACCCCTATAAAACTTCACTCCGAGGAAATTGATGAGAAGGATCTGGTAACTGTTATTGTTCCTAAATTTAAAAATGAGTTTGCCAAAAAGGTTATTGTTCCAAAATTGAAGTCAGCAGACTTTAAAATTAAACTTGATAAATTTGGATCAGCCGTTTGGGTAAATATGGATGGAAATAAAAAAGTTTACGAAATAATAAAAAGTATAACAACAAAATTTGGAGATGAAATTCAGCAAGCTGAAGAAAGAGTAACAAAATTTATCTTTCAACTTTACGAACAAAAATTAATATCATTTAACGAAATAAACTGATAGGAGAATACTATGGGAAATGTATTAGGTCATCTTCAGCCAAAATTAGTCTGGCATCACTTTGAAGAAATCTGTAAATATCCACGTCCATCAAAAAAAGAAGAAAAGATAGCGGAATACGTGGTCTCAGTTGGTAAAAGACTTGGCTTACAAACAGAAAAAGACAAGTTCGGTAATATTCTTATCCGGAAACCGGCAACACCTGGTAAGGAAAAATTAAAGACCGTTGTTCTTCAGGGACATATCGATATGGTTTGCGAATCTAACAGAGGTGTTGAGCACGATTTTGATAACGATCCGATTCAACCTTACATTGATGGAGATTGGGTAAAAGCAAAGGGCACTACTCTAGGCGCTGATAACGGAATCGGTGTTGCTGCTGCTCTGGCAGTTCTTGAAGCAAAAGATATTGAACATGGACCGATTGAATGTATTTTTACTCTTGATGAGGAAACAGGTTTAACCGGTGCATCAAGTTTAAAGAAAGGCTGGCTCAAGGCTGATATTCTTATCAATATGGATTCAGAAGAACTGGGAACAATATTCATTGGCTGTTCTGGTGGAAAAAACACTGCAGCAAAGATTAAAGCAAAATGGGATAAAGCTCCAAAAAATTACGCATCCTTTGAATTAAAAGTTGAAGGATTAAAAGGAGGTCATTCAGGACTCGAGATTCATGTTGGAAGAGGAAATGCAGTTAAGATTTTGAACAGGCTGATCTTTGATTATGCAAAGGAAAATAAAATAAGACTTGCTTCAATAAATGGTGGTAATAAACACAATGCAATTCCTCGTGAGGCGTTTGCTGTTGTTGCTGTCCCGAAGAAAGATGAAAAGAAATTGAAGAAGTTTGTTGGTATAATGAAACAGTAAAAGCTGAATACGCGACAATTGAACCCGATCTTCATGTTGCAACAGAGAAACACGCAATGCCTGAAAAATTTATGGATGAAAAAACTCAACGACGTTTAGTTAATGCTATCTACGCCATTCCGCACGGCGTTATAAAAATGTCCAATGATATTCCCGGCTTAGTTGAAACATCAAACAATCTTGCTGTTGTTGAAACCGTTGGTAAGCACATTAATTTTGTGACCAGCCAACGAAGTTCTGTTGCTTCTGAAAATGTTGACATAACAAATATGGTTACCTCAATTTTTCTGCTTGCAGGAGCTCCAGTTTCATACGGCGATGGTTATCCGGGATGGAAACCTGATATTAATTCTGACATTCTCAAAGTGTTCAAATCTACTTTCATTCAGATGTATGGTAAAGAACCAGAAGTTACAGCAATTCACGCAGGACTTGAATGCGGAATTATCGGAGAAAAATATCCTGATATGGATATGATTTCGTTCGGACCGACAATGTTTGGTGTTCACTCACCGGATGAGAAATTACAAATCTCAACTGTTCCTGAGTTCTACAATCAGCTTGTGAATGTTTTAAAAAATATTCCATTAAAAAACTAATTCGTAATATTCAGGAGTGAGCTCAACTGCTTACTCCTGACTAATTTTAAATCATTCCTACTTCATCAAGAGTTAAAATGGAATCAACAGCAGCGAACCAAGTAAAAGAACCAACTCCAATTTACCGCTGGTCAGTTTTGGTATTTGTTAGTTTGGCGATGTTCGGAAATTATTATATCTATGACAGCATAGCTCCTGTTTTCGATTTGCTTTCATCCCAGCTAAACTTTACAGATCAGCAATTAGGACTTCTCTATACCGTTTACAGCATTGCCGCAATAATAGTTTTACTGATTGGCGGTTTTATCATCGATAAATTCGGCACAAAAAAATCCATTTTAGTTTTTGCACTCATCTGCTTATTGGCTGCTCTCGTTACTGCTGCATCAAGTGAATTTTATATAATGATAGCTGGAAGATTTATCCTCGGCATTGGGGCTGAACCATTAATAGTTGCAGTAACTACAGCACTTGCAAAATGGTTCAAGGGAAAAACTTTAAGTCTTGCATTCGGCTTGAATCTTACAATTGCACGACTTGGTTCCTGGTCGGCAGATTTATCTCCCGGTTGGGCTCGTCCATTTTATGAAAACTGGCAGGATCCTCTTTGGTTGGCAACAGCAATTGCAGGAATATCCGTTGCCGGAGCGATTCTCTACTGGGCAATGGAAAGCTCTGCTGAAAGAAGATACAATTTAGGTTCTGCTGGTGAGACAGATAAGTTTGAATTGAAGGGATTGTATTCTTTCAGCAAATCTTATTGGTATATCGTTGCCTTGTGTGTTGTTTTTTACTCAACCGTTTTTCCATTCCGTGCTTTTGCAATTTATTATTTTCAACAAGCACATGGATTAGAAAGAGATGCAGCTGGAATATTGAACAGCTTGCTTCCTGCCGCTGCTATGATTGCAACTCCATTATTCGGTTTATGGGTTGATAGGGTAGGCAATAGATCATTGTTTATGATAGTTGGAACGATAATTCTTTTTCCACTTTTTTTAGTGGTCACATATTTACCACCTGGTGATTTAATTTCAGTTACCATCCCATTAATAGGGAGCGGAAATATTCCTTTAACGCTGCTTATTGTGATGGTGCTGCTCGGTATTTCATTCTCAATGATTCCCGCTGTAATGTGGCCTTCGGTAGCATACATAGTTGATCAAAAAAGATTAGGCTCTGGTTACTCATTAATGACACTCTGCCAGCAGGTTGGTATGGCAGCAATTCCCTGGCTTATAGGTTTTCTGAATGATGCATTCGCTGCCGGACCTGAAAATCCAGATGGTTATGCACCGGGTATGTGGTTATTTACTGCACTTGCATCGTTGGGCCTGTTCTTCTCATTTATGCTCTGGAAAACAGAAACTGGTCCAGGTGCTCATGGTTTAGAAACAATTACATCAAAAACTGGCGCAACAGGTAAGTAGAATTTCTTTTTTTGAAATGTAATAATAGATATGAGTCGATTTAATGCCTGTTAAAATTATTGTTGATTGCTTATTTTTCTTTTGCAGTTTGAATCAAAGCTATGCTGAATTTTACCAAAAAAATATTTCTTCTTTATCTTGTATTTAATACAGGTCAAAGCCTTCACGCTCAAACATTCGGTTTTGGCTGCCTCGGTTTTGTAGGAGGTTACGGTGGATTTACTTATCAAAAATTTAATCCTGTAGGATTTAACGAATATATAAGAGAATTTAACCTGACAGAGTTTGTAAACACACCCGTCGATGAATTTTCCTATGCAGTTGGATATAGGTTTGGTTTGAATTTCTTTCGCGCTACCTTTGAGAATGGAATTATCGTTACAGCAAAGGGGTATTATCAGTCTATCAACAAAAAAAACAAAGGTGGTGTGGGAATCGGGCAAAGCGAGGATAACTATTCTCTGGAGCTTAGTTTAAAAAACTGGTCATTGGGTTTTGATGTGGGATGGGAATTTACAAAAGTGGTCAGTTGGAAAATATTGGATGGCTCATTGAATTTCAATAATGTTACACTTACGCGATCAATTGATTTACCGGGCGAACCGACCTCAATTAATAAATACGAAAGTGATGCTGGAGTAATTGGTTATTCTATTGGGACAGGTGTAATTGTGGCTATTCTTAAAGACTATATTAGCGTAGAAGGATTAGCGGGATATACTTACCTCCAAATTAATAATGTATATAATAGTGATGAAAGTCCAACTTCATTTTTAGAGACATATAATATTAATAATAAATTTATTGATTCAGGTGGTTTTACTGCTGTTATTCAACTCAATGTAGGTTTCCCACTTTTATAAAAAAATTTTGGAATTGATATGAAAAAACTGACTAAATTAGATTCAGCATCTGTTATTGCAATTCGGGATTGCATGGGTGCAAAGAAGAATGAAAAAATTCTAGTAATAACTGATGAACAGAAAAGAGAAATTGGACTTTCTCTCCACGAAAATGCGGTCAGGATGGGTTACTTTTCTTTACTTGTGGAAATG
>JBATIA010000407.1:0-4646 GCA_049667415.1 Ignavibacteriaceae bacterium | reverse complement strand
ATGGTAAAACTTTAAGAACTACTAATGGTGGGCAAAATTGGCAGACTACTGTTGGCTCACCTGGAGGCGAAGTAACAAGTATTAGCGCTATTGATAATCAGAAGGCTGTTGTTATTGTTAATGACGGCACATCGACCCGGATACGCAGAACAGCAGCATTTGGTGTCAACTGGACAACGGTATACGAGGATAATAGTGCGGGTGCTCATCTTAATGCAATTACAATGTTCAATGATTTGAATGGATACGCTGTGGGTAATCCGGTAAGTGGGCAATGGATTATCTTAAATACAACTGATGGTGGCTTAACTTGGAATTCAGCATCAGCTCTTCCACAAAATGGAAGTGAAATTGGAATTAGTAATTCTATGAAGTGGATAGATATTCAAAATGGATGGTTTGGGACGAATAATTCTTCTGTTTACAGAACAAACAATGGTGGCTCTAGCTGGTCTTCTGGCACAACTACTTTCCCGAATAACAATTCCGTTGCTTTCACTGATGCTTCCTCAGGTGTTTCAGCAGGTACTGAAATTAACTGGACTTCGGACGGTGGTTTAACCTGGTTTCTAAAAACTGAGCAGATTCCTGGCGAGGTAATTAGTGCTGCATCTGCAGAACAAATTCAGGGAAAATTTTTCTTTGTCGCCGGAAGTGATGTGTATAAAACAGATAATACCGGAGATAGTTATATCCAGGATTACTCGCAGAGCGATCCACTGCGATTTATTGACGTTGATGTAATTAAAGTAGGGGAGAATAACTGGATAACAGCATACGCAACAGGTGACAATGGAACTATTGCGAAGTATATGGAACTCTATCTGGTAACTGAAACTGAATTCGAAGAATTCACAATACCTGAATCTTTTGCACTTAAGCAAAATTTTCCAAATCCATTTAATCCAACAACAAATATTGAATTCTCACTACCTGTTGCGGCAGATATTCAGTTAGTTGTTTATAACATACTAGGGCAGCAGGTCGCCTCGTTGATTAACGAGCAAAGATCTGCGGGCAATCATTCTGTATTGTGGAATGCAAATGATTCAAACGGAATGAAACTCAGCAGTGGAATATATTTGTATAAGTTAAAGGCTTCGGGAGTCGATGGAAGTGAGTTCCAGGAAATAAAGAAGATGGTTTTACTTAAGTAGTTAGTAGCGGCGAATCGCTGACTCGCCCATTATTTTATTTGCCCCGTCCGGCTACTGCCGGATTCGGGGCTTTTTTATTTGCTGTCTTGCAGAATTTCCTCAAAAACTTCCGGCAAATTGTTAAAACTGTTCTTCCGGTTTCTTGCCTGAATGTAAAATGTGAAATCTGTTTTCGCTCTTAATTCAAGAAAATTATTCACACCTTCAGCTATTGCATCAGGTGAATTTGGCTTAACTACAAATCCTGTTTTGCCTTCATCTACAAATTCTGCAAGCCCGCCAACATCTGTTACAATTACAGGTTTATAAAAACCATACGCAACATTCAAAATGCCGCTCTGCGTTGCACTCCGGTAGGGGAGAATTACTACTTCAGAAACCTGGTAATATTTAGCGACATCTTCATTTGGTACGAATTGGTTTATCAATTTAACTTTTTCTTCAATTCGAAGTTTTTTAATTATCTCTGAATATTCTTTTGGATCATTGTAAAATTCACCAACTATTAAAAGTCCTGCTTCAGGATTCTTTGCGAGGATTTTTGGAAATGCTTCAATCAGGATGTCTAAACCCTTGTATTTTCTTACGTATCCGAAGAATAATAAAACAATTGCATCCTTCTCAAAACCTAATTCATATTTAATTTTATTAATATTGCACCATTCGATTGGTTTGTAGCAATCATAAACGGGCAGTTCAGAACGGTAAACTTTTTTACCCCTGGAATATTGCTGGACTTCCTTTTCTACTATTCCTGAGAGTACTAAAAACTTTGAAGCAAACTTCAAACCGAAGCGTGTTAAAAATTTGTCAATTGCATTTGCTTCGTGTGATACAACGTTTTCTGTAATGAACAAGATTTTGTTTTTATAAGTTTTGCGAATCAGGAAGGAAATTGCACCGTGACAGAATCCAAAAAACGGATGCCACCAGTCGAATACTACCAGATCAGCATTCTCCTTTTTTATTAATTTCGCTGCCTTTATCCAATTAAAAGGATTGATTGAATTAATCACCCTTTCGTTCGGAACCTGGAATACTTGTCCTTTGCTCTTGTCGAATTGTGTTGTGCCAGGGAATAGAAATGATGGATAAAGTAATTTATAATTGAAGATTTTTACATTGAAATTATTATTTAATGCTTCGTAAGTGTGCGTTATGAATAAAGCATTCCCGCCTCTGTATGGGTAAGCCGGTCCGATGAGAATTATTTTTTTCTTCAATTAAAAAGATTGGCGATGATTATTAAACTTTCAATCGAAATATAAATAAATCGTGGTATGTTAGGAAGTGTTCACTAAAATCCTAAACCTGCCTGACCGGCAGGCTTGTTTCTCCAAAGGAGTCCTTTGGACAGGATCTTATTTTACTTTAAGATTCTGAAATAAATTCAGAATGTCTATTAATACTGAGGTGAGTCGTCCTCATCTTCAAAATCTTCATCCTGCGGCATTGTAAACATTGAGCTTAACATATCCCTGAATTGTATTCCGTCTTCAATTTTTGTTCGGCTTAGTAGGGAATATTCTGATAATCCGAAAAGTAGAAATTCCATCAAAAGAAGTCTGGAATTGCCATTTAAGTTTGGATGAAATTTCTTAACAACATCGTCCAAAAACGGTATTCCTTGAATCAACTTTTTGTATTCTTTATCCGACAAATTCATCATAAGGTCTGCTTTATTACCTTTTTTAAACCAATCAATAATTGGTTGATACGGACTTGGCTGCTGAAGATTTTTCTCTGTACCGGGTTGTCTGGTTTTTGGCTTAAGACTATCCGGGGTAGGGAAGTATTGAGTAAAACTATTTCGGATAGCTTTTCCTATTAAAATCTGTGCAACTTTTGCCGGACCTTCCTGCTCACCTTCATAAACCAATTCTATCTTTCCTGTAATCGAAGGTATTATACCATACAGGTCACTCACTCGTAGGTGTGTAACTTCCTCATTATTTATAATTCTTCTTCGCTCGGCAGTACTCATTAAATTTTCATAAGATGAAATTGTAAGACGTGCGGACACTCCGCTCTTTGCATCAATATATTCGCTTGCTCTTGCTTCAAATGCTACTTGTTCTATTAATTCAAGCAAGACTTCATCCGGATTTATCTTTTCCTTTTGTTCCTGCGTAAGGTTTGCTTCCTGTTTGGTTATCTTTTTCGATACTTCAATACTCTTCGGGTAATGTGTGAGAATCTGGCTGTCAATTCTATCTTTAAGCGGAGTTACAATCGATCCTCTGTTTGTGTAATCCTCAGGGTTTGCAGTAAAGACAAACTGAATATCAAGTGGTAACCTGATTTTAAAACCACGTATTTGAATATCACTTTCTTGCAAAATGTTGAAAAGAGCAACCTGAATTCTTGCCTGCAAATCAGGCAATTCATTGATTACAAATATTCCTCTGTGCGAACGCGGAATTAATCCAAAATGAATTACCCTTTCATCTGAGTAGGGCAGCTTTAGTGCAGCAGCTTTAATCGGATCAACATCGCCAATTAAATCAGCTACTGAAACATCAGGAGTGGCAAGTTTTTCAGTATATCTTTCAGAGCGATGAATCCAATTAATTCTTGTATCGTCCCTGTCCCTTTCAACAGTTTCTTTGGCTATTACTGAAAGAGGATTCAAAGGATCATCATTCAGTTCTGTACCTTCTATAGCAGGAATGTATTCATCGAGAAGGTTTATCATTAGTCTTGCAATTTTTGTTTTAGCCTGACCTCTTAATCCTAATAATAAAATATCGTGTCTTGATAGTATTGCTGTCTGAAGATCGGGAATTACAGTGTCATCAAACCCAATTATTCCTTCAAATGGATTTTTATTATCCTTTAGAAATTTTATTAGGTTATCTCGTAATTCATCCTTTATTGTTTTGGATTTATAGTTGCTTTGCTTTAACTCGCCAATCGTTTTGAAAGAATTAATTTTCATTTATTATACTCTTTATTATAACTATTTCTTAAAATTATTTTTTAATATTGCACCTCTACGCTATTTCCCTCCTCTTTGAGGAGGGTAAGGTGGGGCTTTTATCTAACTCTTTTTCGTCTGTTACGGATGTAATCCTCAAACAGAAAATCGCCAAGTCCGGTAAGGCTGCTGTAATATGCTCTGCCATTATTAATCTTTGTAAATTCTCTAACGAATTGCTGTAGGTAAGGATCCTGTGCTATCATAAATGTTGTAATAGTTATATTCTGTTTTCTGCAAATTGCAGCCTGGTCAAGAGTTTTGTTAATAATTTTCCTATCTAATCCGAAACTGTTCTTATAATATCTTGCACCAACTTGCAAGCATGTTGGTTTCCCATCGGTAATCATAAAAATCTGTTTGTTATTTGTTTTTCTTCTGCGAAGAATATCGTGAGCTAATTGTAATCCTGCTACTGTGTTTGTGTGAAAAGGTCCAACTTCAAGGTAGGGAAGATCTTTAATTTCAATTGGCCAGGCATCGTTTCCAAATGCAATTATATCCAGAGTGTC
>JBATIA010000406.1:0-12686 GCA_049667415.1 Ignavibacteriaceae bacterium | reverse complement strand
AATGTAAATAGTACAAGTTATAATTCTGCCATAATAACATCTGTTGAACAATTAAGCAGATTACCACAGAACTTTAAACTAACTCAAAATTATCCGAACCCATTCAACCCATCCACCAAAATAGAGTACAGCATTCCTGAAGAATCTTTTGTTCAATTAAAAGTTTATGACGTTCTTGGTAACGAAGTTGCAACAGTTGTTAACAAGAAACAAAATGCCGGTACGTACAAAGCTCACTTCAATGCAGAAAATCTTGCAAGCGGATTGTATATCGCAAAACTTCAGACCGGCAGCTATCACAAAACCATCAAAATGTCTTTATTAAAATAACTGTTTAAAGATGACATCTTTTAAAAGATGTCATCTTTCCTTTTCTTCTTTTTACAATTCAGCCTTTCTGTTATTTTTCTTTTCAAATAAATATCTATTATCTGTAATGATTGAATTTCTTCCTCTTGGCGGTGCTGGTGAAATTGGTGCTAACTGTTACTACCTGAATATAAATGGACTTGGTATAATTCTCGATTGCGGAATGCATCCGCAGAAAACTGGAATAGATTCGCTTCCCAGATTTGATTTATTAAATGATAAGCCAACTGATTACGTTTTAATTTCTCACGCTCATCAGGATCACCTGAATGCACTACCTTTTTTAATCAAAAAATTTCCTCACTTGAAGATTATTACAACTCCACAAACACGTGCTGTAGCTGAATTAACTCTCCACAACGCAATTTCAATTCTGAAAAGACAAGTTGATGAAAGTGAGTTTGAAATTTATTCACGAGATGAGGTTGATCTTCTGATAAAATCAATTAACTATAAATCATATAATGAAAAATTCATTCTCGAATCGCTGAACAGCAGCGCTGAGATTGAAGCTGAGTTTTATGATGCCGGACATATTATTGGTTCCGCAGGTATTCTATTAACAGTCAATGAACAAAAGATATTTTTTACCGGCGATATAAACCTGTCTTCGCAAACTCTTCAACCAGGTGCAAATTTACCTTCACAAGAAATTGATATTCTATTAACCGAAACAACATATGGAGCAACTGATTCTTCCGGAATGAATAATTGGGAAAAAGAAGTTGAACGATTTACCTCATCAATTAACAAAGTAATTAATAGTGGGGGCTCTGTCCTCATTCCAGTCTTTGCTTTGGGTAAACTTCAGGAAATGCTGGCAACTATCTGGCTACAGATGCATAGAAATAAAATTACAAGCGTTGATATTTATACAGGTGGGATCGGAAATAAAATAAATAGAATTTATGATTACAATCGCTATGTTATTAATTATAAACAAAAAGAACTATTACTTTCCGACATTCCTCAAAAAAACTTAAATGAGCTAAAAGACTTTGATGAGCTTTTCAAAATTCCTTCAATTGTTCTTGCATCTAGCGGAATGATGATCGAATCTACGAATTCATATATGCTGGCAAAACGGTGGCTTCAGAAAAAAGATTCGGCGATTTTTACTGTAGGATATATGGATCCTTCGACTCCCGGAAGCATAATTGCAAATGCAGGGCAAGGAGATAAAATTCAACTCAACGAAAGAGAAAGAAAAGTGGAAGTTAAATGTGATGTAAAAAACTTTAGGTTTTCTGCTCACTCAAAAAGAGAAGAACTGCTTTCTTTAGTTGGTAGCCTGCAACCAAAGAATGTTATTCTAGTACACGGAGAAACAACTTCAATAGACTGGGTGGGGGCTGCAATTCTTAAAAATTATCCCGGGGAAAAGGTCTTTGCTGCTTCAACAGGAAAAGGGATAATGTTTGATTAATGGCACTAATTATTGATATATTGAACTAAGTAATTTATATTTTTTTTCAAAGAAGGGGTGTTCTTGAAACCTCTTGCAATTAAATCTCGCATATCTTTTTTTCGGAAGTTAGTCGACCTAAGATTTCGATCGATTAGTAAAACTATAACCAATCAAATAAATTCACTATTCATTGAATTATAACTAAAATCACTGGAGTAAAAAATGTCAGCACTAAAAGAAAAACTAGGAAAAAAAATCGAGGAGTGGCGACCTCGTACTACAAAGTTGTTAAAAGATCACGGCGATGTGAAAGTTGGTGAAGTAACAATTGCACAAGTTATAGGTGGTGCCAGAGGAGTTAAAAGTTTGACGACCGATATCTCTTATCTGGACCCGTTTGAAGGAATTCGCTTCAGAGGATTTACTATTCCTGAAGTAATGGAAAAACTTCCAAAAGTTCCGGGTAGTGAAATGCCTTATGTTGAAGGATTTTTCTATTTACTTCTCACTGGCGAGGTTCCAACCGAAAAAGACGCTATAGAAGTTGCAGCAGAATTTAAAAAAAGAGAAGTAGTGCCCGAGTACGTATTTGATGTGCTTAGAAAACTACCACCCGATTCACACCCAATGGCAATGTTTTCTTCCGCAATTGTTGCGATGCAAAGAGAATCAGTATTCGTAAAAGAATACACAGCCGGTCTTAACAAAATGGAATACTGGATGCCGACTTATGAAGACGGAATGAATCTTCTGGCAAAACTTCCAGCCATAGCCGCATTTATTTACAGATTGAAGTACAAAAAGGGAGATATAATAAAAGCTGATCCGAAACTTGATATGGGCGGTAACTTTGCGCATATGATGGGAATAAAGAAACCTTATGACGAGGTATCTAGAATGTATTTTATCCTTCATAGCGACCACGAAAGCGGAAACGTTAGTGCACACACGGGACATCTTGTAGCTAGTGCACTTTCAGATATTTACTATGCAATTTCTGCAATGATAAATGGTTTGGCTGGTCCGTTGCATGGTCTGGCAAATGAAGAAGTGCTAAGATGGACTCAGGGTGTTTATGAAAAGATGGGCGGAAAAATTCCAACTGAAGAAGAGATGAAAAAATTTGTCTGGGATACACTCAAAGGCGGACAGGTTATTCCTGGTTTCGGTCATGCTGTGTTAAGAAAAACTGATCCCCGCTATATGGCACAGAGAGAATTCTGCTTAAAGTATTTACCTGATGATCCATTGTTTAAATATGTAGATGTTATCTTCAAAGTTACACAACCCATCTTGCTGGAACAGGGCAAAGCAAAGAATCCATGGCCAAATGTTGATGCACAATCAGGTGTAATACAATGGTATTATGGATTAACTCAATATGAATTTTATACTGTACTTTTTGGTATTGGAAGAGCTCTTGGTGTTGTATCTAACATCATTTGGGACCGTGCGCTCGGCTACCCGATCGAAAGACCTAAATCAATTACCACTGCAATGATGGAAGAAATGGCTGGAATAAAGAAATAGGCCTCACCCCAACCCCTCTCCAAAGGAGAGGGGCTTTTTAAATTAATCAGATTTGTTGCACAAATTATTAATCTGTGCTACCGCTTTAAAATATAAATGCCATCCTGAGTTGGGATGGCATTTTCTATTAATTAAGTTATTTAAAAAAGTAAAATTAATTTATTTCACAAGTACCATCTTGATTGTTTGTCTCACCACTCCAGATTCAAGTGTGGCAAAATAAACTCCGCTTGGATATTTACTGCCATCGAATTGTACTGTGTAACTACCGGTTTCCTGGTATCCGTTTACAAGAGTAGCAACTCTATCCCCTGCAGCAGAAAATACTTCAAGTTTGAATGCAATGGGAACTCTGAGAGAATAAGTAATTGAAGTTGTTGGGTTAAATGGGTTTGGATAATTCTGCTCCAGCTTAAAGGACAAAGGTTTATCATGATATGTATTACTTGCCGCAATAAGGGGTAAAGTTTCAAAACCTTTCATTAGTACATCAGGCATTCTATCTCCCGGCATAGCTAATTGCTCTGTTAAAAGTGAAGCATAAATCTGTCGGTAATCATATTTAAATTTTATATCTCCACTATTATCAAGATCAGACAAATTTGGATTATCACCATAAATTCCTCCATTAACATTCCTGCCGATCACAAACAAAGGAGCCGCAGTTCCATGATCAGTTCCACCACTACTGTTCTGATTCACACGCCTTCCGAATTCAGAAAAAGTCATCATTACAACTCTGTCATCAATACCCAGTAATTCAAGATCCTCCTGGAATGCTGCAATAGCTTCAGCAACACCTGAAAGCAAATTAGCATGACTGCCCGCCTGGTTTGAATGTGTGTCAAACCCGCCGATGGAAGTTAAATAGACAGGTGTTTCGAGACCACCGGCAACTAATTCTGCTATAATTGCCAGCTGTCTGCCCAACCGGGTGTTTGGATATGTAGCTTTGTTTTCTACTAAGTCAGCTTTCTCTTTAATTACTTCTGCATAACGAATTGAAAGTGCCGCGATCTCTTTTATATATTTTAACTGATTGCCGGCAATTGTATTAGGAGGAGGATCATTGTCTGCAGTACTTCCGTTTATCAACTGGTAAAACTGATTGGGACTCTCAAAAGATATTCCCATAGTACCCTGGCAAGTGCATTCAAGTAAAGCAGATTGTGTAGAACCTATCTGAATTCCCAGGGGGTGTTCAGAATTTACTGGATAATGATCCGGTAATACTTTTGCAAGATATCTTCCAACCCAGCCATCATCGACGACTACATTTGAATCGGAGGCGCTTAACCATATATCTGTTGATCGAAAATGGGACCTGTTGGGGTTTTCGTATCCGACATTCTGTACAATAGCAACCTTGCCATCGTCATACAATGATTTTAAAGGCATCAGCGAAGGATGCATTCCGGTCAGGTTACTTAATGTTATTGCATCTGCTTTTGAAATACCTAAAGATGGACGGGCATTATAATACAAACTATCCTCAATCGGAATGATTGTATTAAGTCCATCATTACCACCGCTTAATTGAAGTATTACTAAAACTTTTCCGTTAACTGCCTGAAGGTTTAAGAATGATTTAGAAAATGCTCTGAGGGGAACGTTACCAAGAGCCATCGAGACTGTCCCAGCACCGGCGAGCATTCCTAAATTTTTTAAAAATAATCTTCTGTCCATAAAATTCTTTCTGATTATGAAAGTTGATATTCTGATAATCTCATTAAAGCTTTGAAGAACATCTTAAGCCGGTTCTCTGCTTCAGGATCATTTGTTGACCAGTCATAAATCGCTGCACCATCAAGTAAAGTGTTAAGTAAGTATTCTTTCCTGTTTTCACTCAATGGAAACTGCAGAAATATTTTTGCTAGATCATCAATTAGCTGGATTGCATCTTCCGAACTACTGAAAGTCTGCACATATTCAACAAGATTTAATTGAAAGGATAAATTTCCACCGCCGGGTTTTTTACCATTAATAACAGAATCAGTAAAAATATTTCTTGCCGGTAGTGTTGTTGTGTTAATCCATACTTTGTCACCATCCCAGCCACTTACATTTGGTGGGGCTAATAATTCCTGTTTTGTTTGTACTGCAACCTGACGAATGTAAACAAAATCAGGGGTGGCCACATTGAATTGTCGCATCGTTCCAATCATTAACTCAACCGGGCTCTTTATTTTTGCACCCCTTACTTCATCAGTGTGAAACATAACAGATTTTAATAAAGCTGATAGCACAGGTTTCAATTCATAATTGTTGTCGCGGAGTATTTGTGCCATTGTAGCTATACTCTGTTCATCGTGAGCAACATGCATAAATTCATTGTATAATTCCCTGCAAAGAAATGTAGCTGCGGCTGGTTGAGTAAAAATTATATCAACAATATCGTTCTGATTGAAATTCCCAGTCTGTCCCCAAAAAGTCTTATTGCCATCATCAAAACGAGTTTCATCAAAATATGCAGTCAATCCATCAACTCTCCACCCGGTTAATGCTCTTGCAGCTTCCTGAATGTCTTGCTCTGTGTAGTTACCAATTCCAAGAGTAAACAATTCCATTAACTCTCTTGCATAATTTTCGTTTGGAGCACCTTTTCTGTTTCTAACACCATCAAGATAAATGAGCATTGCCGGATCAATAGTAACCGCCTTTGTCAAATCAATTATATTGCCCATTGCAAAATCACGAAACAATTTATTTTGCCAGTACATTCTTTGCGGCAGTCCAACTTTTGAAACTTCACTTACAAAATGGTTGTGCCAGAACATCACCATTCGCTCACGAATAGAGTAACCTTGAGTAAGCATAAGATTATACCACCAATAAATTAATTCCCTGGTTCGCTCTGTATTGTTTTCACTAGTTGGGTCGTTTACCCAGTAGAAAGGTTGTGGTGGTGAGGGTTGATCTGCCAGCAGTTGATTATCTACAAAATCATCAAGAGTAATAGAGAGCGCAAACTCAACATCTTGTTTATTGTAGCCAAAAAGTGCTCTGGATAAAATGTGCCGAGCGGCATCTTCATCCCAAACACTTATTTTACTTAAATTATTTCCACTTTTCACTTAAGTGCCTCTATAAATTTGATTTGTTTTTATCCGGGTGGTTTGGATACTACCTGTAAATAGTATGCCAACAAATAATAGTTGATAATTCACAACAAATGAAATTGAATATTTCTCGCTAAGCTATTTACATGTAAATACTTCCGTGAAAACCTGTGTTTTATATTTTTAAGCTTAACGTCAAAATTTGTGACGTTGTGATGAAAAATGTCGCCCGGCAGTATGAAGGATTGTTTAATAAGGACAGAAAAATATTTCCGGCAAGAAGATTAATTTGATCACTTTTAATTTCTTATTAGATAAGCCAATACAGCTATCGTACATTAATGTGATACTTGTCAAAATCAAATATTCATTTGTCATTTATTATTACAGGCATACTAAAAATGGTTTTGCAAATTGAATTTATCTGGTTCTGCTATATTTGTTGAAGATTGACTAATTTTACATTTATTAAATTAATTATTTTATTCTCACTGGTTCACCTGGGGATATGGTTTTACAGCTTCAGAAAATGATTTTAGATAGTATTGTAATTGTAAACGAATTCATTTTTTCAAAGACTACCTTTTTAATTTTTCAAATCAACGTGAGTTACTAATGAAAAAGGGTTTATTAATTATTTATTTGTCCGTCATAATTATCAACGGACTGGTAAATGCTCAATCACAAATCCTAACTCTGGATGATGCAATTAATTTAGCTCTTGAAAACAACCCGGACATTAAAGTTTCCTTACTGAATTCTCAAAAATCGCGTGCAGCTGTAAGAGAAGCTTTTGGATATGCAATGCCAAGTCTTGATGCCTCGGCTGACTTTGCGCATTTCCTAAAGAAACCTAAAATGCCTTTCCCTGATTTTACTGCTTTGCTAACTAACGCCACTTACAGTATTTTATTTGACGAGAATGTAATACCGAGAGACGAGAATAAGTTCTTACCGGTTCAGACTCAACTTCAGTCTTTTGCACAAACTAATAATTACGAAGCGTCTTTAACATTAACACAAATTCTATTTAGTTCGGCTGTTTTCAGGGGAATTGGTGCTTCCCGAATCTATTATGATCTATCAGTTGCTGAACTACGAAATACAATAAGCAAAACAAAACTTAATGTGGAAAGAGCATTTTATGGCGCACTGCTGACTAAGGAACTGTTGACCATAGCAAAAGCAAGTTTTGACAATGCGCAGGAAAACTTCAGAAATGTAAGTGCGCTGTTTGAACAGGGATTTGTTTCTGATTTCGACAGGATGCAGGCAGAAGTGCGGGTTGAAAATATAAGACCCACTTTACTCCAGATGGAGAATATGCAGCTTACAACTTTAAATGATTTAAAGCTAGTTATGGGAATCGATCAGGCATTAGAGATTGATGTGAAAGGTGAATTTGTTTATGTGCCCGAAGTTTTACCGGGCGAAGAAGACATAATTGATTTTGCATCAACAAATAACTTCGGTTTGAAAAGTATGAAACTTAAAAGGGATGTTGATGAAGCGTTTATTGACCTCGACCTTGCCGAATACTGGCCGACTTTAGCAGCATTTGGTAATTACACTTATGCTGGTTCATCGGATCAATGGAACTTTCAGAATTACAGTGCTGCAACTGTGGGTCTTAATTTCTCAATAAATCTTTGGCAGGGGAACAGAACAAAAAACAGAGTTGAGCAATCAACAATCACTTACAAACAAACCGGGGAACAATTTGAACAACTGAAAGAATTTGTTGTTAGCCAGGTTAAAGCAAAATATTTAGAACTCAGGCGGGTCCAAAGTCTTGTTGAAGCACAGGAAAGAAATGTAACTCTTGCCGAAAGATCTTATGAAATATCAACGCTAAGATATAAAGAGGGAACTGGTAACCAGCTTGAAGTCCAGAATTCAGATGTCGCATTAAGACAGGCACGTGTTAACAGAATAGAATCAATTTATAGTTACATAATTACCAAACTGGAACTTGAACAGATTATGGGCAAGCTAAAACCCGAATACGTTGACCCATACATTCCCGAAGATTAAAATATAAACGAATTCATCAGGAGTATGAATAAAATGAAATTAAAAATTATAAACTCTTTTCTGATTACTTCAGCACTATTACTTTCTTTTATTGTTGGTTGTGGTAGAGATGAAGAACCTGCAAAAAGTATGGCCCAGATTCAGCAAGAAGAAGGCGTGCCTGTCAAAGTAGAAAAAATAGAGTATAAACCATTCGAAAAGTTTCACAGCTATTTTGCCAAACTTGCCGGAATTAAAGAAGCAACCAAAACAGCTCAGTTCGGCGGAAAGATTGAAAGAATAAATTATAAGGTCGGAAACTATGTAGAAGCTGACTCAGTTGTTGTCGAATTTCCATTTGATGCACCCGGATCTGTGTATGAACAAACAAAAGCCACTTATGAAACTTCAAGAAAAACTTATGAGAGAACAAAGATACTTCTAGCAGCTGGTGAAACATCCCAGGCAAACTTTGATGCTGTGGAAGCTCAATATCTTGTAAATAAAAGAAACTACGAAATTGCACGCCAGTTAACCTTTATCGAGGCTCCATTCAGTGGAACTCTTGTTGATCTGAAAGTAAATGTAGGAGATAACGTCAATAAAGATGCACCGTTGTTTACTATAGCACAGCTGCACAAGATGAGAGCACGGGTATGGATAACCGAAAAGGAAATTGGAGAAATAAAAAAAGGTATGTCAGCCTATTTGAATTTTGGAGGTAAGACTTACATAGGCAAGGTTGTGGAATTATCATTAGCAATTGATCCCTCTAAACAGGCTTTTTTTGCTGAAGTTGAATTTGATAATTCCAAACGCGAGTTAAAAAGCGGTGTTACTGTTGAAATAAAAATATTAATCTATCAGAACAAGAATGCAATTATAATTCCGAGAAATTTGGTAACTGTTGATGAGAACGGTCAGTTTGTTTTTGTTGAAAATAGTGGAAAAGCTGAAAAGAGATATATATCTAATGGCAACAGCAGCGGAATCTATTTTGAAATATCAAAGGGCTTACAGGTTGGTGATAAACTAATAACGAATGGTGCCTCTCAATTATCAGATGGTGCCAAAGTAAATGTGATTCAATAAGGGAAAAAATATGTTTCTTGCCAAAATATCAATTAACCGTCCGGTACTTACAACAGTAGGAATACTGATATTTCTAATATTCGGATTGATAGCTTACTTCGGTTTAAACTTAAATCTTCAACCGGATGTTGAAATACCTTACGTAACAGTTCAGACAATCTATCCGGGTGCAGGACCCAAAGAAATAGAAACTCTTATAACAAAAAGAATTGAAGATGCCGTTTCAACTATCAGCCAAATAGAAAGAATTGAGTCATATTCACTTGATGGCGTATCAATAATAATAATTGAGTTCCAGCTTGGTAAAGATGTAAATGTTGCCAACCAGGAAACAAAAGATAAAGTTGATGAGATTTTAAACGACATCCCTCCAGATGCTGAAAAGCCTATCGTACAAAAAATTGATATAAGACTCTTCCCCGTTGTTGATGTTGTATTGAGCGGTAACTTAAGTCCAAGACAGCTTTTTGAAATTGCAGACAAAACTTTAAAAGATAGATTCTCCCAGATAGACGGTGTTGCTAAAGTTCAGATCACAGGCGGGCAGGAAAGAGAAATCCGTGTTGTTCTCGATAACAGGATAGTTTATGAAAATATTATTTCACTACCTCAATTGACTCAGATTCTCCAGGCAAATAATATGGATATTCCCGGAGGATATTTTCAGATTGGCAACCAGGAATATACCGTAAGACTTGTCGGGCAGTTTCAGGATGTAGATGAAATAAGAGAGCTGGAAATTCCCACTGCATTTGGACCGAAAAAGATCAGGCAGATTGCAGATGTTATTGACTCAGGAAAAGATATAAGACAAAGAGCTACATTCTATAATGTTAAAGAAGACTTTAGAAATGAAAATGTTGTTCGGCTTGGAATAATTAAAAGCAGCGATGGTAACGTTGTAAAAGTTGCAGAAGCGATTCGTGGTTCTCTTCCCGAAATACAGAGTATTCTGCCCGGGGGGTCAAAACTGGAAATAGTAAACGACTTTTCAGAATTTACACAGAGCAGTTTTGATGACACGATGAGCAATATCTATCTCGGAGTTCTTTTCACTGCAATCGTTCTGTTTTTATTTCTTCACGACTGGCGCTCGACTCTCGTTGTTGCAATGTCAATGCCAACTTCAATTATTTCCACATTCCTTTTACTGCAGGCATTTGGTCTATCTCTAAACATGATGACTTTAATGGGATTGTCTGTATCAGTTGGTGTGCTGGTAGCCAATTCGGTTGTTGTGCTCGAAAATATATTCCGGTACAAAAAAATGGGTGAGACAATCAAACAGGCAGCGTACAAAGGAACATCGGAAGTAGGTGTTGCTGTGCTTGCATCAACGCTGACAAACATTGTTGTATTTCTGCCAATTGCAAATATGTCTTCACTTGTTGGATTATGGCTTAGAGAGCTTGCACTCGCAGCTGTGTTTGCAACTATATTTTCTTTGATCATGTCTTTTACATTAACTCCGCTGCTATCTTCAATAATTCTTTCAAAGGAACATACAACAGGTAAATTGGCTAACTGGTTTAATAGATTTGAAAAAAGACAAACTGAACTGTATAAAAAAGCTCTTGCTTTTATTCTTCATAATAAAATGAGAAGTGTAATGACGGTGGTTGTTTCCGTTGTTCTTTTCATCCTTGTTATGATGGTTTTTGGGCCAAAGCTCGGATTTGAATTTATTCCCCAAACCGATGATGGAAAAATTAGTGTTACGGTAGAGCTTCCCTCCGGTTACAACCTTGACGAGACTGCCGGAACCGTTAGACAGATCGAAGAAAGAGTAAAGAAGCACAATGAGGTAAAACACATTCTCACCAACCTCGGAAAGCTGAGCGACCTTGATGTGGGAACAAATATGGCAAGTATTGATGTCCAGCTTACAGATGCGAAAGATCGTGACATAAAATTATTGGATGTGATCTCTATTTTTACTGCGGATCTGGCAGACATACCAAATGCAAAGATTAAGGTTGATGTTGGTTCTAGAATGGGTGGTGAAGAAGCACCAATTCAGTTTTTCCTTCTTGGTCAGGATCTGGATGAGCTTGAGAAAATTAAGGATGTGGCAATTCAAAAATTCCAGGATGTTCCGGGACTTATCAATTTCGATAACAGTTCACGCGCAGGAAAACCTGAAATTACAGTTTATCCGAAAAGAGAAAAGTTAACTGAAGTTGGACTAACAATTACCGACCTTGCTTTTACACTTCGTGCGGGAATTGAAGGAATACAATCGGCAAAGTACCGTGAGTTTGGTGATGAGTACGATCTAACTGTAACTCTTAACGATGAATCAGTGAACACACCGGAGAAAGCCGGTAATATAACTGTTGCATCACGGAATGGTTCTTTCCGTCTTGCTCAGCTTGCTGATGTTAAATTCACAACAGGATTCACAAAAATTTTGCACAGAGATAAATTCACTTCAATTATGTTTACGGGTGCTGCCGCACCGGGCGTTCCTCTGGGTAATGTTACAGGTGAAATAGAAAAAAGATTTAGCGATATAGACCTGCCGACAGGTTATTATTTCAAATGGGGCGGCAACGTAAAAATGATGAATGATATGATACAGGATATGATATTCGCATTTTTTCTTGCCGTGCTTTTAACTTATATGCTTCTCTCCGCAATACTTGAAAGTTTCTGGCAGCCGATTATAATAATGACAACAGTGGTTTTAGGACTACTCGGAGTTATTCTGGCTTTGTTCATAACTAACACAGCTTTCAGCATTACATCATTGATGTCTATCATTATGCTGATTGGAATTGTTGTTAACAACGCTATCCTTATTCTTGATTATACAAACCAGTTAAGAAGAGAACAGGGTTATCTGCCGAAAGATGCTTTGATGGAAGCCTGCCCGATTAAACTAAAACCGCAGTTAATGACATCCATCGCAATTATACTTGGTATGCTTCCGCTTGCGCTTGGTATTGGCGATGCAGGTAAAGAAATGAGAATGCCGCTTGGTATAGTTGCAATCGGCGGTTTGATTGCTTCCACTATATTAACGTTGTTTGTAATTCCGGCAATCTATTATTTAACCTCGAAGGCAAAATCAGTTATTAAAGAGAAGATTTAAATATTCAAATTAGAGATGACATCTTTACCAAAGATGTCATCTCTAAAGAATAAATAGACATTACTTCAGCAGAACCATCTTCTTCACGCTAACGTAGTCGTTAACATTTAACCTGTAAATG
>JBATIA010000405.1:0-5388 GCA_049667415.1 Ignavibacteriaceae bacterium | reverse complement strand
CAGTTACACTTACCCCCGATAAATCCATTGGAGATGCATTAGAGTTAATGAAAAAGTATAGTGTATCGGGGATACCAATTGTAAATGATTCGAGAAGGTTGGTTGGAATACTTACTAACAGAGATTTACGCTTCGAACCAAATGTAAAATTGAAGGTTTCGCAATTGATGACTAAAGAAAATCTTGTAACTGCTCCTTTAGGCACTACCTTGGAAAAAGCAGAAAAGATTTTACAGCAATATAAAATTGAGAAACTTCCTGTAGTTGATAAAAGAGGAATCCTCAGGGGTCTTATCACATTCAAAGATATAATGAAAAAGAAAAAGCATCCGTACGCCTGTAAAGATGAGCATGGTAGATTAAGAGTGGGAGCAGCAGTGGGTGTTACAAAAGATACATTTGAACGGATAGCTGAACTTATTTCGGCAGGCGCGGATGCAATTGTTATTGATACAGCTCATGGCCATTCATCAAGAGTAATGAGTGTAATCCGGGATGCTAGGAAAAAATTTAAATACATTCAACTAATAGCAGGTAATATAGGAACTTATGAGGCAACACTTGATCTAATAAATTGTAAGGTTGATGCCATCAAAGTGGGTATTGGTCCAGGTTCAATTTGTACTACTCGTGTAATTGCCGGTGTAGGTATCCCTCAGATTTCGGCAATAATGAATGCTTACCGTGCTTCAAAGAAAAAAGGTATACCAATTATTGCCGACGGGGGAATAAAGCAGACAGGTGATGTTGCCAAGGCGCTTGCGGCGGGAGCACATAGTGTAATGATTGGTGGTATTTTTGCAGGAGTTGATGAAAGCCCGGGAGAGACAATTCTATATGAAGGTAGAAGTTTTAAAACTTATCGTGGTATGGGTAGTCTTGGTGCTATGAAAGAAGGAAGTAAAGACCGGTACTTTCAGGATGTTGAAGATGATATCGGTAAGCTTGTTCCTGAAGGAGTTGAAGGGCGTGTGCCTTACAAAGGTCCTATCGGGAATACGATCTATCAGCTTGTTGGTGGATTGAGGGCTGCTATGGGCTATTGTGGTGCAAAAAATATCAATGGATTAAGGAACAATTCAAAATTTGTAAAGATTACTTCTGCAGGTTTGAAAGAGAATCATCCTCACGATGTCATTATAACCAAGGAATCACCAAATTATCAGGTGAAACGATAGTCTTCCAAAAGGTATTCTAATTAATGCATAAAGTTCTTATCATAGCCTATTACTTCCCTCCTATGGGTCTGAGTGGAGTCCAGCGCACGCTTAAATTTGTGAAGTATCTAAAAAAGTATAACTGGGAACCTACTGTAATAACTACTGGTAATGTTGCATATTTTGCACATGATATATCCTTGCAAAAAGAATTAGAAAATATTGACGTAAGAGTAATTAGAGTTGAAGGCGCTGATCCCAACTCTTTGCTATCAAACTTTGGGACCATGAAACTTCCCAGTGAATTTATTCGTAAAACATTTAACAGATTAAGTCAGACGTTTTTCATTCCTGATAACAAAGTGTCTTGGGCAAAAAAGGCATATAAGAAAACTATGGAATTAATGTCGAAAGAGCATTTCGATTGTATTTTTATTTCAGGACCTCCTTTCAGTTTGTTTGATGTTTTCAGTGACTTGAAAAAAAATCAAAACATTCCTCTGATTCTTGACTACCGTGATCTTTGGGTAGATAATCAATTTTCTTTTTATATAACACCTTTACACAAAACATTTCACAAACGAAAAGAATACAAAACCCTGAAAGCAGCGGATAAGATTATTGTAACAAATCGACGGATAAAAGAAAAATTAATTAAAGATTATAAGTTTTTATCTTTTGATGATGTTTATATAATACCGCATGGTTTTGATGCGGATGATTTAGCAAAAGTGAGCAGGATTGAAAAACCAAATGACAAAATGTTAGTAGCATATTCAGGTTTGTTTTACGAGTATATAACACCAAAATACTTTCTTCAGGCATTCAAAGATTTATTGATAGAGAACCCCTCTGTTGGTGAGAATATACGACTGCTTTTTATCGGGTTTTTAAGAAAAGAAAATCAAAAACTTATAAAACATCTGAAGTTGGAATCATTCGTAACAGAATATGGATACTTGGATCATTTAGAGACTATTCAAAAATTGTTTATGAGTGATATTCTCTGGATGATGGTGGGTAAAGGTAAAAGTTCAGAGACAATATCTAGTGGAAAACTGTATGAATATTTTGGTATTCGAAAACCTATTATTGCTTGTCTTCCTGAAGGAGCACTAAAAATAGCAGCTGCCGAATACAAAGCCTCCTTCATCACAGAACCAGATAATATTAATCAAATAAAAAATACTATTTTAGAAGTGTATAAATTATTTAAGGAAGGACAATTACCAGCTCCCGATGAAAAATTTGTCGAAAGTTTTAATAGAGGTTACCTAACAGAGTTGTTAGCAAAACAAATGAATAACGTTCTCAAGGTATAATTTTTATGAATGTAGTAATTATTGGTTCAGGTGGTCGGGAACATGCTCTAGCTCTTAAAATCAAAGAGAGTGCTTTATTAGCGAAGCTTTATATCATCCCGGGCAATCCCGGTACAAATCATCTCGGGCAGAATCTTGACATTGATTTTTCAAATCAATCTAATGTTGTTGATTTCTGTAAAGAGAATAGGGTAAATCTTGTTATAATTGGACCTGAGCAACCCTTAGTTGATGGACTAGCAAATGCTCTTCGCGAAAATAAGATAAATGTGTTTGGACCCAATAAGGAAGCTGCTCAAATTGAGTCTTCAAAATATTTTGCAAAGAAAATAATGAAGGAAGCCGGGGTTCCAACGGCAAAATACATTCCTTTCACCTCAAAAATGCACGAACCCGCTAAAGAGTTTATAAAGAATAAAAAATATCCTTGCGTTATTAAGACTGATGGTTTAGCTGCCGGTAAGGGAGTATTTGTATGTAATGAGCCGAAAGAAGCTGAAGATGCTCTTAATTTAATTTTTCAAGATAAAATTTTTGGTGAATCAGGCGAAAAGGTTCTGGTTGAGGAGTTTCTGGTTGGTGAAGAGGTTTCTGTATTTGCAATTTGTGATGGTCATGAATTTATATGTCTGCCTGCATCTCAAGATCACAAAAGAATCGGAGATGGTGATACAGGGAAAAATACTGGTGGAATGGGGGCTTATGCTCCTGCACCGATTGTTACTCCAAAAATATTTGAACAAATAAAAAACAGAATTTTATATCCTGTCTTGAGAACTTTGGATAAAAATAATGCAAAATTTATTGGTTGCCTCTATGCCGGCTTGATGATAACAGATGAGGGTCCAAAAGTTGTTGAATTTAATTGCAGATTTGGCGATCCTGAAACTCAGGTTGTACTTCCAATTCTTAAAGGAGATTTTTTGGAATTACTTTATTCTGCTGCTTTGGGTAAAATTATTTTGGGTTCGGTAGATTATAATGGCGGATCGTCTGTTTGCGTTGTTGCTGCATCTGGAGGCTATCCTGATTCTTACCAAAAAGGTTTTGAAATAACAGGTTTAAATGAAATGCCAGCAGATGTAATCGTTTATCACGCAGGAACCAGGGAAGAAAATGGAAAAATTTTTACCGTTGGAGGCAGAGTACTCGGAGTAACTTCTGTCTTACCTGATTTCAATTTAATGTTGGCAAAAGACAAGGCATACCAAGCAATGGAAAATATCAAATTTGAGAACATCTATTACAGAAAGGATATAGCAGATAAAGCATTGAAATAAATTATATTATATATACTAAAGCCTTCCTTTACCTTCTTCTTTATAATCACTACATTTCTTTATTAAAAGATGTTAACTAAATTCAAATGATTCCGCTTCACGTTCACTCGAATAATACATTTTTAAATGGAACAATTCCTGTTGAAAAAATTGTTCAGAGAGCTAAAGAATATCAACTTTCGGCTATATCCTTAACAGACACTAATTCAATGCATGGTGTTGTGCAGTTTGCAAAACATGCTGCACAGAAAAAAATTAAACCCATTATTGGATCACTAATTGATAATCCAGAAAATGCAAAAGAATATATAGTCTTAATAGCGAAGAATAATAAGGGTTATTCTGACCTTTGCAAGATTATCTCCTCCAGAAAGTTGAATGATGATTTTTCATTAAGGAATCTTCTAAAGAAAAAAAATGATAATCTTTTTATTCTAACTCCTTCAATAGATTTAATTAAAGACAGCCCCAACAGTGAAAATCTTTTCATAGAACTTATAGCATCTGAAAATGAGAAAAGGAGTAATAGAAACAAATATCAAACTTGCCAGGAAAAAGGATTAAAGTATGTTGTTACAAATCCAGTTTATTTTCTGGATAAAGAAGATTTTCTTCTTCACAAAGTAGTAAATGCTATCAGGCAAAGATCAAACATTGATAATCTGCAAAGTGAAGGATTAGCTGACGAGGAATTTTATTTTAAAGATCACAGGATAATTGAAAGAGATTGGAAAAACCTACCGATTGCGTTACGAAATACTGAAGAGATTGCAAAAAACTGTAACGTTGATTTAAAACTTAATGAACTTAAATTTCCTGTATATTCAGTTCCTCCTGATACCTCTGCGGATACATTTTTATGGAATAATTCTTTTAAAGGATTAGCAAAAAGGTATGAACAAGCTTCTGATCAAGCAAATAAAAGACTCGAGATGGAACTATCTGTCATAAGAGAAATGGGTTTCTCAAATTATTTTTTAATTGTTTGGGATATTGTAAACGAGGCAAAGAGAAGGGGAATGGTAACAATAGGCAGAGGGTCCGCAGCTAACAGTTTGGTTGCCTATTGTCTGGGGTTGACTCAGGTTGATCCTCTTGAACACAATCTCTATTTCGAGAGATTTCTGAATAAAGCTAGAAGCTCCCCACCTGATTTTGATATAGATTTTTCTTGGAAAGAACGTGATGAAATTATTAAATATATTTTCGAAAAATATGGCTATGAACAGGTGGCAATGATTTCAACAACAGTCACTTTCAGAGCGAGGTCTGCATTCAGGGAAGTGGCAAAAGCTTTTGGTTTTACAAATGAAGAGATATCCAAATTCAGTCGAAGAATTCCGTGGACTGACGCAGCAAACCTACCGCATCTCGCTGAACTTTTTCCTGAGTCGAAAGGATTAAATTTTAAACAGGAGCCGTGGAAGACTATTGTTGATATTGCATCGCAGATTGCAAGATATCCAAGACACTTATCGATTCATCCCGGTGGAATTGTAATTACACCAACCAGGATTACCGACTATGTTGCAGTGGATTATGTTAAGAATAAAGGATGAGGATTGATCGTCACTCAGCCGGATATGTATTCGATTGAGGACCTGGGATTAATTAAAATTGATATTCTTA
>JBATIA010000404.1:0-2711 GCA_049667415.1 Ignavibacteriaceae bacterium | reverse complement strand
ACGGCTTTTCTAAATTCTTCTTTTTCAACAAGATCTAAAGGAGGATAACCCACAAGAGATAATTCAGGGAAGATTACAAGATCGGCATTTTCTTTAACACCTTTCTCATATCCTTTTACAATTTTATCTTTATTATAATCTAAATTGCCGATGATCGGGTTGATCTGGCAGAGGGCTATTTTCATTTCGTTTATGATTTTGATTCGAAATATAACACTACCCCTATACTCTCCAAAATTGAAATAATTTTCAACATTATTAATTGTTTTCTTCAAATTTCGAGCACTCATTAACCGATGATTCTCCTGTAATCACCGATTCATACCTACCATACTTACCAAAAAGCGTGTAAATGAATAAAATTCTTATTTATTAGAACCAGAGAATTAAAAGATTAATGTTAAACAGGAGCTTAAGATGGCAAAGAAACTATATCGTTCCATAACCGACAAAATGATAGGCGGAGTTGCAGGCGGCTTAGCAGAATATTTTGATATCGACTCGACTCTAGTTAGAGTCTTATTCATTGTCGTTGTTTTTCTTGGTGGCGGAGGAATTGTAGCATATATTATTTTGTGGATTGTTGTTCCACAGAAACCGTACGAAATTCCAAAGGGTTTCCAGGAAAAAACAAATACCGAAGAAAGTGGTAAATCTGAATTTTATCAATCAACATCTGGATCAGACTCATTCAACATTAATAACTCAGGTTTTGCAAGTTCAGTAGCTCTACCAAATAACAAACAAATTTGGATTGCAATTATTTTAATCGTCATAGGTGGTTTATTATTACTTGATAATCTTCTTCCAAGATTTAATTTTGATCACTACTGGCCTGTTATCTTAATTGGAATTGGTATTGGACTACTTTTAAAAGCAAAAAATTAAACGGAGAATTTAAAATGAAAACATCACACATTTTCTGGGGTTTACTTTTTATAGGATTAGGACTGCTTGTTCTCATAAATAACTTTACTACAATTTTTATGGATTGGGGAACGATCTGGAAACTCTGGCCCCTGGTTATTGTATTGCTTGGTTTGTCAATTCTCGTAAAGCACAAATACGGTAAAGGAGTAATAGCAGGTCTGGCAGCGATTGTTCTTGCGTTTGCGATTTTTGCAAGTTTCAAAACTGCGACACAACTTTTTAATAATGATTTTGAAGTTGTTTTCGGCGATGAAGGAAATCACAGCTTTGAAATTACAGAATACACTGAATCCTTCGATTCAACACTGACTTTTGCGACTCTCAACTTTGATGGAGGTGCAGGATCATTTAATATTTCAAAATCGACTGAAAATTTGTTTGATGCTGCTACTAAAGGGAAGAAAGATAATTTCTATCTTAAGCGTTATGATTCAGATAACACGACAAAAATAGATTTTACCATGCAGAAAACAAGGTTTAGAATTGGAGTTGATGACTATAAGAATAGAGTTGATATGTCACTAAATCCGAAGCCTGTCTGGGATATGAATTTTGATGTGGGTGCAGCTTCGATGGATTTTGATCTTACTGAATTCAAAACACAGAATATCGATGTTGATATGGGCGCTGCATCAATTAAGATAAAGCTGGGTAGTTTATCCCCTGAAACGAAACTTACAATTGACGCCGGTGCTTCCGATATAAATATTTATATTCCAAAAGAATCCGGCTGCAAAATTACAACTGATGGTGCTCTTTCTTCCAAGCATTTCAGCGAGTTTGAAAAAATAAATTCAGATCACTTTGAAACTGCAAACTTTAGTGAAGCAGTGAATAAAATTTATATTGAAATAGATTCCGGAGTTTCTTCAATAAGTGTGGATAGGTATTAAACTCATTCAGAATGGAATCCAATGTCAGTCTGAACCTGTCGAAGACTAATCAATTAAGATAGTATCACACTTCGACAGGCTCAGTGTGACAATACTTCTACCAAAACAGAACTCGATGGAAATAGAAAAAATCGAGAGGTTATTTTTTTCGTTTTGGTATCCACAAATGCTTTTCCAATTTCACACATTTATTTTTGTCAAATTCGACACCTTCACTTCGCAGCAGGTCTTCCATCAGGTTCGGATCACCGAAATGAATTTTGCCAGTTAAGGCTCCAAATCTATTTACAACACGGTGAGCGGGAATGTCCTGTCCACAGCCATTTAATGCCCAGCCAACAGTTCGCGCAGATGATTTTATTCCGCAGGCCTCGGCAATATGTCCGTAAGTTGTTACTTTTCCGTAGGGAATTCTCTTCGCAATATCGTATACTTTTTTAAAGAAGTCTTTCTTCTTTTTTTCTGCAATCGATTTCTTAATTACTTTTTTGGCTTTCATTTGTAATTAAACTTACTCTAAGATAATTTCAGAAGAAAGATTATAATTAACTTAATTTATGGCAAGCCTGAAAAGAAAATTAGTATATATACTCATCTGGCTTAAAGAACTTTTTAAATTCTGTCCCTACAGAAAAATAAATATTGACAAAGATAACCTCTTTTTAGTCTGCGGGCATCGCGGCTCACCTGTAAATGAACCTGAGAACACAATCCCATCATTTGAAAGAGCATTAAGCGAAGGTGCTAACTCGCTAGAGACAGATATTTGTGTTACAAAAGATAAAGAAGTAATTCTATGGCACGATTGGAATCCGGATGAATTAGTTGCGCTAATTAGAGAAGGTGGTTTTGAACCTGAAGTTGCATACAAGCCCGACTTCCCTGCCC
>JBATIA010000403.1:0-2316 GCA_049667415.1 Ignavibacteriaceae bacterium | reverse complement strand
CTATCAACGTATATACATGCAACACCATAACCGCTTAAACTATTTGGATTGCCGGGGATATGTCTATACCAGATAAAAGGATTTTGTTGTCTATCGTATTTACTCATACGTGAAGCCCACAAACCTATCCATATGTTGCCTGGTCTATCTTCATAAATTGAATTAATTATATTCCCGCCGACATTTTCATATTTTGTAAATATTGGTTTACTGCCATTATACATTCGTTCCAATTCTATTGAACAGAGCCCATTTTCTGATGAGCCGATCCAAAGTGTTTGGGATCTATCAATAAATAAATTAAACGGGGAATCAGAACATATACTTGCCTGATCATTCGGATCATGGTTATAGTATCTAAACGTTTTGGTTTTGGGATCGAATCTGCCCAACCCGGTACCGGGGATTTCAGAAAGTAAATGACTAGTTGCAAACCAGATTGTTCCAGAATCATCCTCACAAATTGAGGTTACTAAATTAGATCTTATCCCATTTGGGTTATTAGTATTGAATTTATAATGTTCGAATTTTTCAGTATCCGGATCAAAATAGATCAATCCGTTTTCCATAGTGCCGATCCATAATTTGTCTTCTCTGTCCTTTAATAAACCCCAAGTAAAATTGTCCCTTTCTTTCTGTTTAATATCTTCAGCGCTGCTAAAATCATAAGATTTATACACAGCCTCTCCGCTGCTGTCAAAACTCATATAAAGCAATCCTCTTTCTTGCGTACTAATCCATAATGTGCCGTCATCGTTAACAATAATACTGCTAATATTTTTACAGGTGATTGTATTGGAATTATTTGTTTCTTGTAAAAAGCGGGTAAATTTTTCAGTCCTCTGATTAAAGCAATTTAATCCTCCACCCCAGGTACCTACCCATAAATTTCCATTTTTATCCTCCTTTATAACTGGAACCCAATTATTTGATATTGATGTTGAGTCGAATGGAATGTTAGTATAAAACTTGAGATTGTATCCATCATATCTGGCAAGACCCTCCTGCGACCCAACCCATAAAAAACCATTTGAATCTTGTAAAAAGCAAAAAGAAAGAGCTATCCGAATATGTTCAAATTTGGGTGAAATTGTTTGAGCTTGCAAAAGACAGGTTGTTAAAGAGAATAGAACAATTAGGAGAAAAATATTTTTGAAATTTCTGCTCACCGGATTTTTCCACATTAATTAGAATTACGTAAAATGACGGTTTAGTTATTCCGCTAATGAGCTACGCATTTTCTGCAATGGACATATTCCCGGGTGTAAGCTTATCAAAATAGGATAATGTCTACTTTAAATTCCTAATAGTTGAGCTTTAAAGCAAGCAGAAAGTTTTAAATTGATTTGTAATCGACAAGTAATAAACTAAATAGCTGCCCGGGCGTGCTGATCTGCGTGGTAGGAGCTGCGAACAAGAGGTGAGGACTCAACAACCTTAAATCCCATCTTTAAACCTTCTTCTTTGTACATTCTGAATTCCTCAGGTGTTACAAAACGATCAACAGGTAAATGTTGTTTTGTAGGCTGCAGGTATTGTCCAATGGTCATAATATCACAAGCGTGAGAATGTAAATCTTTCATCAAGGAAAGAACTTCATCTGTTGTCTCCCCTATTCCAACCATTATTCCGCTTTTTGTTTTAAGTCTTTTGGATTTTCCCGCAATACGGGATCTCGCTTCGCGGGAAAACCATTTAATAAGTTTCAGACTTCTTTCATATTTTGCTTGGGGTCTTACAGCGTGATATAGTCTTTTAACTGTTTCAAGATTATGGTTGAGAATATCCGGAGGGTATTCCATAATAATTTCAAATGCGTGTTCTTCACCTTTAAAATCAGGAATTAGAATCTCAACCGTGCAATCAGGTTTTTCTTTTCTTAACAATCTAACACACTCTTTGAAGATAGATGCACCTCCATCTTCAAGCTCATCCCTGTTTACAGAAGTAATTACTGCGTGCCTTAAATCAAGCTGCTTAATTGCATCCACGACTCTTCTTGGTTCTTCCAAATCTAATTCAATTGGAAGTCCGACTTTAACATTACAAAAACCGCAGCTTCTGGTGCAGGTGTCACCTAAAATCATAAAAGTTGCAGTGCGATGATTCCAGCATTCAGCTATGTTGGGACATTTAGCTTCTTCGCAGACTGTGTTTAATTTTTTTTCACGCATCAGGTTGCGTACGTCTGAATAATTATCACCGGTGGGAAGCTTAACCTTAAGCCAGTCAGGTCTTTTACCCAAAGGTATTTTTACTTTTTCTGCTTGCTCTTTAAAGGATTTTTGATGCTGGTTTATCATATTTCTTATTTTC
>JBATIA010000402.1:0-3202 GCA_049667415.1 Ignavibacteriaceae bacterium | reverse complement strand
ATATAAAAATGAAATCCAGGAGAAATATTATCTTATAGTAGCCTTATTTGCAATTGGTATTAGTATAATTTTTAGAAACTTTTTCAATAGCATCGGAATATTATATCTCGGTGGAATTACGACTGATCTTCCTTTCTGGTTGATATTTGGCAGTTTAGTTTATTTTTACAGAGTTCCAATCAATGTTAATTTTACACTCCAAGATGAGCATACTGTTAGAAGATGATTCGGTCTATGAAAGTCAAACAAATGAATTTTTCTTTTAATGATTTTCTTAGTCGGCATAGACTATTATCTTTAGTAGTACACTCAAGTTTTATATTATTTTTCTTTACGATACGTGTATTCAATAAATTGTTTGCATACAATGGTGGCAATGTTGTGGTTATATCATTACATAGACTTGGTGATACAGTTTTTACCATACCTGCAGTCCAGCAGATAATAAACTATTATGGCCGGAGAATTACAATTGTCTGTTTCCCTGAATCAATCCCCATATACAATCTTGCATTTAATGATATCAATTTCTGTGAATTTAAACAAGAAGACTTCTATTTTGGTAAACGAATTGCAACAATAGGCTCTAAGAAAAAATTAAAGACATTAAGACCCAGTCTAATTTTTGATTTAACTGGTTCAATGATTTCTGCTTCATTAATTTACAATATAAGAGCAAAAGAAATAATTGGAACCAATTCAATTCAGTTTAGGTCGATTTATGATCAGTTCGCAACATTTAGACTAAAACCACAACTCGTTGATATTTATTTAGATGCAATTTCATCTGTCATCCAAATACCTTCTGGAATTAGGTCTAAAAAACAACCAATTGCTTGCCATCCGGATAGAAAAATTCTAATTCATCCGTTTGCTGGGTGGAAGGAGAAAGAGTGGAATTTAAAAAAGTTCATAGAACTTGCTGAAAAAATTAAAAACGATTATCAGGTTAGTTTGATAATGCCCAGAGGGTTTTTAAGTAGTGATGTTCTTGGAGAAATTGCAAATATCCAAATAGAAATAATACAAACTAAATCTGTAACAGAATTAATTAGAAATATAGAGGAATGCTCAATATTTATAGGCAATGACTCCGGTCCAGTAAACATTGCAAATTTTATTGGTAAGCCAACACTCACGTTATACGGTTCTACAAATCCAGAATATACAGCAACTAACTTAGAACATCAGATCTACTCACAAAAAATACTTAACTGCTCTTCTAAAAAAAATAAAAAATTATGCATTGTTAATGCTCCAGTTGATAAATGCCCTGGCATTCAGTGTATGCAATTCTTAACCGTGGAGGAAGTGTATAACAATGTTATTAATCTGGCAAGAAAGTATTGTAAAAAGAATTTATAGTGCAATGATATATTGAAATATGAAGAGAATGAAAAAACAGTTCTTGGCAAATTAAAAGTAAGGTTTATATCTAGGCAGCTCCAAAATTGAGTGAGCTATAAAAATTTTGATAGTACTTAATTCCTTCTGTAAAATTAAAATTCAGGTTAGTTCTATTTCTAGAATTGTTACTGAATGTGAAAAGCTTATCCGGGTTCTCAATAAGCCTTATTACTGCATTAGCTAATTCATTATAATCTTCCTCTGGCACAAGATAACCAGTTTCTCCATGAACAATTAGATCCTTTATTCCAATTACATTGGTACCTACAGCTGGAATTCCCATGCTCATTGCTTCAAGAAGCGAATACGGCATTCCTTCATAATGAGATGATAATAAGAATATATCAAACATCTGATAATAAGTTCTTGAATACCTTTGAAATCCTTCCAACTTAACTTTAGTGCTAAGATCTAGTTCATTTATTAATTTTATACATGTTTTTTCAAGTGGGCCGTCGCCAACCATAATTAATTTTGTATTTGGAAACTTATCGTTGATGATTTTAAAACTTTTTATTAAGGTTATTGGGTCTTTCTGATAATACAATCTTCCAACAGTACCAAGAATTACTTCTGAATTGTCGTCTTTAAGTTTAGTATGTAGTCTATTTGCATAATTAAATTCACTGAAGTCAATCGGATCAATAGAATTATTTATAGTGATAATTTTATTATCTGGAACAATATTATGCAAGATTGCAAGATCCCTTTCAGAACCAGATACAGCGATTAATTTTTTAGTTAAGAATCCAAGATATTTTTCAAGATATAAGTATAAGTGCCTCCTTAATTTAATTCTCGTATCACAGAACATAAAACCATGAGGAGAATAAATAATATTTTTATGATGACTTAAAAATGCAGCTATACGTCCAATAAAACCTGCTTTGGTGCTATGACAATGAACGATATCGTAATTATTCTGTTTAATTATCTTGCGTATTTTCCAAATATTGTTCAAATCAGACAGGGAAGCACTTCTTCTTATATGAAGACCGTACATTTGATTAAATATTCCATTGCTTTCCTCAATAAATGACTTATTTCTATTAATGGAATAAATTATATCAATTTGATATTCTGATTTGTTTATTTTGTTTGCGATGTCAACTACATGCTTCTGTGTGCCACCGGATGTTGCTTCTAAAATGTAGAGAATCTTTATCATTTGTAAGATTCTATTCCCAGCAGATTTGTATATAAATTGTCTAATTTTGTTATGTGTTCTTGAACGTCAAACAATTTTGCTCTTTTATATCCTTCATCGATTAGATTTTTACTTAACAGAGGATTCTCAATAATCTTTACAACAGCATTTGCGATTGCTTCCGGATTTTTTGGTGGAACTAGTATTCCACTTTTCATATTTGTAACTACTTCCTTTATTCCGTCAACGTTTGATGCAATAACAGGTACCCCTGATGCCATAGCTTCAAGGAGAACAATACCAAAACCTTCGTAAATTGATGAAAGTACGAAAACATCCATTCTATTGTAGAATGGTTTCACATCTACAAATTTACCAAAAAAAAACACTGAATTACTAATGTTTAAATTAATACTTAGACTTTTCAGCTCATTTAATAGAGACCCGTCCCCAATGATTTCAAGTCTGGCATTAGGATACTTCGCTAATATAGTGCTCATAGCTATTATCAAGTATTTTATTCCTTTTTGCCTTTCAAGCCTACTTACGGTTCCAATAATGATCTCCTTTTTGTTCAATAAACTAGCTCTAAATCCGCTATTACTAAACTTCTGGAAATCGATACAATTTGGTAAAACAAATATTTTT
>JBATIA010000401.1:0-3892 GCA_049667415.1 Ignavibacteriaceae bacterium | reverse complement strand
ATAAATAGTAATACCGACAGCCATCGTTGGATTAATTTTCCAGCTTGCACCAAGTGTTGGAAATACAAACGATTTTGAATCGCTTTCAATTGTGCCTGGCATTAGTCCAAAAGTTCCTTCGAAACCTGATGGATTACCTTCAACAGTATACTCTCTCATTGGACTGAAATAGGCCAGTTCGAAATTATATTGAGTTGGGACGAAAGCTATTGCAGCCGGATTTGTTATTGCACCTAAAGAACTTAACGGCACAGCAACACCGGAACCGGCTAATGCAGAATATTTAACACCATAACCATGTCTGAAATAACCATCAGTTGCGAACAGGTTATTCGATAGCAACGCAACTATGGTTAGTGCGAAGAATAAAAGCGTAATTTTTCTTAGTAACATTGAAGTAACTCCGAATATTGTTTAATAGTTAATTAAAATTCTCCCCTGTAGATATTCTTATGTGAATATTATTTGAGCACCTGCAGACTTTTCATAAAACTGCCCGACTGAAATGATATCATCAACTTGTGGGCAGAAATCATTCTTAGTCAGGTGGAACATATCTACAGTTGCTTTGCATGCATAAAGTTCGCACCCAGCGTCCTTAATCATTTCGATAAATTCCCGAACAGGTGGAATATCAATTTTTTCCATTTCTTTTTTCATCATTGTGGTGGCAAATCTTGACATACCAGGAATTGCACCTAAAACGGTTGGCATTTTTAATCCGCCGGGCATTCTCATTGCTGAGTTACCGACGGTAGCAACACTAAGGCCATCCAGGCGATTATTAATTATTGCATCAAGTCCAAAGAAAGTAAAAAACAGAGTTGCTTCTATTCCTTCCATCCTTGCACCATTAGCCATAATTAATCCTGGATACACTCCTTCGAGCGATCCGTGGGATACTACGATTGATACTTTTTCTATTGGTTCTGACATTTTCTTTTTACTCCAAATAATTTTATCTTTTTTAACGATTGTCATTCTGAACGAAACAAAGTGAAGTGAAGAATCTTATCCACAAATAATGTGTTTTTAGATTCTTCGCTACTTCAGAATGACTTATTTAATATTTTTATATGCAACCTTTGGGTTTTGGTAATCCGGCAATCTTTGCTGCTTTTTTAGCCGGTCCTTTTGGGAATAATGCATAAAGTTCTTTTGTATCAACTCCACTTTCTTTTGTTAATTTTCTAATTGATGGTGCATCACCTTTTACTTCAAACTCTTTACGCATAAATTCAATTACAATCCAATGACGATCATTTAATTCTCCAATGCCTTCAAGTTTTGCAAATTCTTTTGCAACTTCTTTATCCCAGTCATTCAGGTTTTTCAGATGACCGTCAGCATCAAGTTCAAGTTTCTTTCCTACTAACTCTACAGTTTCCATTTTTTCTCCTAATTAATTTGTTCAGTATTTATTTGAATTAATTGTTTTTGATTTTCTTCCAATGCTGCCAAATTTTTGAGGAACTTTAATCCTACTGCCAATCCTCTTTTGACTTCAGGAGAATTTAATTCCTTCAGTAAACCAATCAGTGTAACTTTTTCATCAACCTTTACATCGATATTTTTATAAACAGCAACGGCATTGTTAATTGCCTGCAGCATATCAGGCTGTGTGAGGTTTTTTATTGTATTTAGAATAGTTACAATGTTATCGCCCAGCAATTTTACATCATTGGGTGTGAAAGTAGTCACAACATTATCAGCAGCTTTTTGAATTTCTTTTGCAAACTGGAAATAACCTTTTCTGTCAAATTCATCCAACTTGTTCATAAAGTCTAAGATTGATTCGCGAACCAGAGGTGATACGTCATGTAAAAAATCTTTTGTACTTTCAAACTGGTCAAATGTTTTGTTCAAATTGTTTACGTTTCTCAACAACTTTTTACCCAGATGAAGAATGTCCCCGGTTTGAATGTGATCGTGCACTTCCTCTAACTCTACCACCGCTGTTTCATACAAATCTTTGCCTACCCGGAATAGATCATCCTTAAGATCTTCCATTTCACGTCTGTGTTTTTTCTGAAGTTCAATTTCCTCAAGAATTAGATCCAGCTTACGATTTATTTCATCATTCTGATTTTGTGTTTTAATCTCTTCCATTACATCCTCTTTCCAGCCATTGACATTTGAGATTCAATAGGAAGTTCCAATCCCTTGATCAGGAAGTTCCAGTACATCCATCGGAACATAATTTTTCCATAATGATTCATTTTTGTTTCTTCGAGCAGGGAGAACGGTCCGACGCCAGGTAACGGGAATTTTCCGGGTAAGGGTTCAGTGTCATAATTAAAATCGATGAGGATACCTTTACCAAAACCTGATTCGATAAAGCAATTTGCATGACCATCAAATTTTGCGTGAGGCTCCCTTCCTTCAATAACACTCATAAAGTTTTCGTAAAGAATGTCAGCCTGAAAGTGAGCAACCGAACCCGCTTTCGAACTTGAAAGATCTGTAGCGTCCCCGATTATAAAAATATTTTCATACTCTTTCGATCTGAGAGTTTGCGGATCAGTGGGAATAAAATTGAATTCATTTCCCATTCCGCTTCGTTCAATCGCTTCGTCTCCCATATTCGTAGGGATTGTTATTAAAACATCGAATGGAATTTCATCTTCTTCCCACGAAACAATTTTTTTATTATCATTATCTACACGGGCAATTCCAAATTCAGTTGTAAGTTTAATATTCTTCTTATCCAGAAAATCACCAAGGATTGCAGATGCTTTTGGTTTGGTAAAAGCTCCGGGCAGGGGAGTTACGAAATGAATGTCAACCTTATCCCTGATTCCTTTTTCAGTAAAAAACCAATCAGCTAAAAAAACAAATTCAAGCGGAGCGACAGGACACTTGATAGGCATTTCAGTAATATTGAGAACAAGTTTTCCACCTTTCCAGTGTTTGAAAAAGTCCCGCAATGCACAAGCACCTTCAATTGTGTAAAAATCGAAAATACTTTTGTGCCAGTGACCATCTTTCAATCCTTCAGTTTCCTCTGGTTTTATTTTCGCACCTGTTGCAATAATCAAATAATCATAACCAATTACCTGACCATTCTTCAGAAGTACCCGGTTTTCTTGAGGCTCAATTTTATCAATTTCGGAATTGATTACATTTGTTCCGGTTGGATAAAAATCTCTTTTAGGTTTTATTACATCTTTGCAGGTATAAATGTTGAAAGGTATGAATAGAAATCCGGGTTGATAGTAATGAGTTTCGTGCTGATCAACTATCGTAATCTGCCATTCATTTTTATCTAATGCATTATATAATTTATTTAGCATCATTGTGCCTGCTGTTCCGGCACCGAGTATTACTAATTTTTTCATTTTATATTTTCCTTAATTGTCATGCTGAACTCGTTTCATCATCTTAATTATTTATTTGGTGGAATAAGTTCTTTTAATTTTTCTTTGAGACTGCTGCAGTCACTGAAGCTATTATAAACTTCACATTCCCGGCAATCTCTTCCTGTACAAATGTTATTTTTATGGTTGTGCATCCAACAAGGTTTATTGTAACCAGCGAAAGCTTCACAATTTTTCCTGTCTTTTTCACTGCACCCTATTATTGCCCAGCAGGGAATTAAAGCAAGCATTCGGCGAATGCTTTCTATTCCCATTTTGCCTCCATTAATTGTATTTCGTAAGCATTTAATTCTTTCAAGATCTATATCTGAATAAAGCCTGTGCGAACTGGATTTCTTGAATGGAATAATCAAGCCTTCATTCTCATACATCCGTAATGTGGGAATTGATATGCCGAGAAGTCTTGCAGCAGTGCTGATTGTGTAAACAGGTTTTGTAGATTTATCTGAATTCATTTTTAGTGAATTATTTTATTAGTACCGGTTATTAACAAGAAACCTGCCATTGTCCGCTAT
>JBATIA010000400.1:0-2552 GCA_049667415.1 Ignavibacteriaceae bacterium | reverse complement strand
AAGACCGGCGATAAAGTAAAGGTCGGTGATATTCTGATTAAAGTCGAATCATCAACAGTTTCTACACCAAAGAAAGAAACATCCGAAGTAAAGGTAGAATCCACTAAAAAACCTGTTGTTGAAATTTCTACAAATGATGAACAGCTAAAAGGTAAATTGCCGGAATTAAAGCCAGGCGAGAGTGATGATCAGCCGCCGATTTTAAGAGGTTCAGCTCCCGCAGCTCCATCTGTCAGAAGAATTGCACGTGAACTTGGTGTTGATATAAATAAAGTTCCGGGTTCAGGTGAAGGTGGTAGAATATCCATGGACGATGTTAAGGCTTATGTGAAGAGAGCGATGCAAAGCAAAGGCGAAAGCGTAGGCCTTGGAATAAAGAAAGAAGCTTTGCCTGACTTTTCGAAATACGGTAAGATTGAACGAGTTGCGATGAGTAAGATTCGAGAGAAGACAGCAACTCATTTGAGTTATGCCTGGTCAGTTATTCCACACGTCACACAGTTTGATAAAACTGATATCACAGAATTCGAAAAAGACAGAAAAGAGCTCAGCAAAAAAGTGGAGGAACATGGTGCCAAGCTTACTGTTACAGGCATTCTCATTAAAATAATTGCAGAAGGATTGAAAAAATTCCCACAGTTCAACAGCAGTATTGATATGGATAAGATGGAAGTCATTTACAAAAAATACATCAACATCGGTGTTGCAGTAGATACTGAATTCGGTTTGCTCGTTCCGGTAATTAAAAATGCTGATCAGAAAAATCTTATCGAGATTTCTGTCGAATTGAATCAGCTTGCTCAAAAAGCTCGAGACAAAAAATTATCTCTCGAAGAAATGCAAGGCGGCTGTTTTACTATTACAAATCTTGGTGGAATTGGCGGAACTTATTTTACACCGATTGTTAATTCACCTGAAGTTGCAATTCTCGGGATATCTAGAGGTAATTATGAACCAGTTTATAATAAAGACGGGCAGTTTGAACCAAGATTAATGCTTCCGCTTTCGCTTTCGTACGATCATAGAATTATTGATGGTGCAGATGCAATAAGGTTTTTAAGATGGGTTTGTGAAGCGCTTGAAGAACCATTGAAAATTTTTATGTGAGTATAAGATTAAGAGTAAGAAAAAGAAAAAGAGTAAGAGTAAGAATGGATGAGAATCAACCCACATACTTTGATCACGAAAAACTTAAAGTTTATCAGATGGAATTAAAATTCAATGAATTTGGTCATAAAATTTGTTCAAGACTTCCTAAATCAGATATTCGAGACCAACTCGACAGAGCTTCAAATTCAATTGTTCTGAATGTTGCAGAAGGCAATAGCAAATATTCCAAGAAAGATCGATGCAGGTATTTCGATATTTCATTTGGTTCTTCACTTGAATCAGCAGGTTGTCTGGATATCCTCTTTGTAAGAAAACTGATTTCATCCGATGAGTTGCATACCGGAAAGTCAATGTTGAAAGAAATAGTTTCTATGCTGGTCGGTTTAATAAAAAGTAATTCTGATAGAGTTTACGAAGAGAATGCAGAATATGATTCTTAAAACTCTTTCTCGTACTCTTACTCTATTTAAAAGGAAAAAAATAATTGGGAACTGAAAAAATAAATATTGCTGTAATCGGTGCTGGTCCCGGCGGGTACGCTGCTGCTTTTCTTGCTGCCGATCTTGGAATGAATGTTACATTAATTGATAAAGAAAAAAATCCCGGCGGTGTTTGTCTTTATCGTGGATGTATTCCTTCAAAAGCTTTATTACACGTTGCAAAACTTCTGAATGAAACAGAAGAAGCAAAAAATTGGGGAATTGAATTTGGGAAACCAAATATTGATCTCGATAAACTTCGTGAATGGAAAGAAAAAGTTGTCGACAAACTCACTGGTGGAGTCGGATCAGTGGCCAAATTCCGAAAAGTGAATTACATTCAAGGGACAGCAACTTTCAAAAATTCAACTACTCTTCTTGTTGATAAAAAAGAGAGCGGCAAAGAAGAACTGACATTTCATAAAATAATAATAGCAACCGGTTCACGAATTGCAACTATTCCTTCTCTGGATATTAAAAGTAAAAGGATTTTAAACTCAACATCCGCACTCGATCTTCCTGCAATTCCAAAATCACTTTTAGTAATTGGCGGTGGATATATTGGATTGGAACTCGGCTCGGTTTACCAGGCACTTGGTTCAAAAGTTTCTGTAGTCGAAATGCTGGACGGATTGCTTCCCGGTGCCGACCGTGATTTAGTTTCACATCTTTCAAAAAGAATAAAAGAAAAATTTGAAAGCATCATGCTCAACTCAAAAGTAATTGAGTTGCGGGAATCCGTCCCTTTGGGAAAAGAAGTAAAAGAAGTAAAAGAAGGAATTCAGGTTAAGATTCAGTCCGCCGAAGGCGGAGCAAAAGGAAGGATTACAGAACAGACTTACGATTATGTTTTAATGTCAATCGGAAGAAAACCTGACACTTCGGGACTCGGATTAGAAAACACAAAAGTGAAAGTGAATGAGCGAGGCTGGATAAAAGTCAACAATCAAATGAGAACAGACG
>JBATIA010000399.1:0-1935 GCA_049667415.1 Ignavibacteriaceae bacterium | reverse complement strand
CTGGAAGAAAGCCCTCGATCTTGATTCTTCTAATGAATCATTAATAAATAAAGTTGCAACGGGTGCACTTTGAAAACAATTAAAAAATTTTTGCTACCAGCTTTGCTTTTACTTTTCCTGCTTGAAGGATGTGTCCCTTCAAAACCTACTGATGATATAGAACTTCTTCCATCTGAAAGATTAATTAATAAACTTGAAGCTAACAGAAGGAAAATAAAAAACTTTGAGGGTGTTGGTATTTTCGAGATTGAATCTGAACAATATAATAACAGTGCGAGCTTTCAGGTAATAATGGAGAAACCGGATTCAATTTATTTTTCTGTTCTTGGCCCATTCGGAATTGAATTAGCACAGGCTCTGGTTACAAAAGAATATTATATTTTTTACGATGCTTTACAGAATACAGCATACCGTGGTGAAGTTAATGATGATATTTTAAGAAGTATATTTAAAATAAACCTCTCGTTCACCGATCTGCTTGATGCATTCGTTGGTTCAGTTAATCTGACATCAAATCTTTACAAGCAACCAAGCAACTACTCAATTGATGGTGATAAATACGTTTTGACTTATATTGATAGGGAAAACAATTTGACGTGGGTTTACAGGGTTGATATACGCGAACTTGGCATAACCAACTTTACGCTCAAATCTGATGATAAAGAAATTAATATTGAAGGAAATTACTCGAATTTTGAACTGATTGAAAACGTAGCCATTCCATTTAAGATTGAAATTATGAACAAGGTGATGAACCAAAAGATCAAAATAAGTTATAAAGACATTTTTACTAATGATAAAGGTCTTAAAGTAAAATTTGAGTTACCTGGCGACGCCGAAATTATAGAATGGTAATGAGGTATAAATATTTAACCCTCTTTTTTGTACTAACAATTGAATGCTTCCCCCAGACAGGGGATATAGTGCAGAAAGAATCGGAACTTTCCTCCCTGAAATCAGAAATAACAAAACTTGAACAAGAACTAAATTCAAAGTCTGTTGCTGAAAGAAAATCATTTGAATCAATTGAAAATTTAAATAAGCAAAACTATCTGATTAATAAAATTCTTGGTGAACTCCGCTCTGAAATTAAAAACAAAGAAAATGATATAATAAAAATTGAAAAGAATATTACTCTGATTGAATTTGAGATTACAACGCTAAAAGATAATTATGCCAGGTATGTGACAGCAGTTTATAAAAAAGGAAAATATAACGAACTGGAAAGCCTTTTCAACTCCGAATCACTTCAGCAAGCATTAATGCGGACATACTATTTGCAGGCTTTCTCACGACAAAGAGAAAAAGATTTAGTTAAGCTGAATACAAAAAAAAGTGAATTGGCCGAGAATAAAACTATTCTGAAAAAAGAAAAAAATGAGAAATCCTTACTTGCAAAATCAAAGAATGATGAAAGAGAAATATTAGCCGGGAAGTTGAATGACAGGAAAGTAATTCTCAACTCAATTAAAAAGAAAAAAAGCGAACTAAACAAACTTATTGTCGCTAAAAGAGAAGCCCAGAAAAAAATAGAGAACCTGATTGCTGAACTTATCGAACAAGAAGAAAGAAGGAAACAAGAACTTGCATTAAAGCAGAATGAACAGTTAGCCTCCTCAGAAAAATCTTCCGAAGAGAAAAGTAAAATAAAAGAAGAAAATATCGGGTTTGATTACGATTTAAGTACATCATCATTTTCTTCCTTCGCTCAACAAAAAGGTAAAATGATCTGGCCTTTGCATAAAGGAAAAATTATCAGAAAGTTTGGTGAAAATAAAAACAAAGCACTTAAAACAGTTACTCTTAATTATGGCATTGATATAAAAGCCGATAAAGATAAAAATGTCCGCAGTGTTGGCGAGGGTGTTGTTGCTGCTCTCGACTGGCTTCCAGGCTATGGAAACGTTGTTATTGTTTCTCATAAGGATGGATACA
>JBATIA010000398.1:0-3029 GCA_049667415.1 Ignavibacteriaceae bacterium | reverse complement strand
TCCGATCCCAGCGGTAACAGCAAACGTTCCGATATAATCTTCGACATCACCTTCTTTTGGTGCAATGAAATCAGCCAGCGCAATATTTGGTTCATCTTTTGATTTTTGCGTTTGCTGTCTTATTGTGTGAAGAACTCTTTTCACACCGCTTCTCGATTCATCTGAGTAAATTTCTATATCATCAACACCAACAGAATTTGCGGGAAACAATCCAGCAACTCCATTTGCAGTGAGAAGCTTTTCCCGAATGACTTTATCAAGCAGTTTATTAGCATCATCAAAAAGTTTTTTTGCTTCTTCACCAACGGCTTTATCGTCAAAGATGGAAGGATATTTCCCTTTCAATTCCCATGTCATAAAGAATGGTGTCCAGTCGATATACTTTCTTAGTGTCGAAAGTGGATAGTCTTTAAAAACTGACGCGCCGGATTTGTTTGGTTTTTTAATCTTGGCTTTTGACCAATCAATTTTTAGCTGGTTGTTTCTTGCTTTTTCAAGAGAAATATAATTCTTGTCGGATCTTTTCTTTTCGTAATCTTCTTTCAGTTGTGAATACTCGTCCTTAAAAGCTTGAATGAATTTTTTTCTTTCTTCTTCGTTTTCATTAAGCAGATTCGAAACCACAGGAACGCTGCGCGAAGCATCCAGAACGTGAATAACAGCCCCGCTGTAATTAGGTGAAATTTTCACTGCAGTATGAATGCGTGAAGTTGTGGCTCCGCCGATCAGTAATGGTAAATTCATTCTTCTTCTTTCCATTTCTTTTGCAACGTGAACCATTTCGTCAAGAGATGGGGTGATAAGTCCGCTCAACCCAATAACATCAACTTTTTCATCAATGGCGGTTTGCAGTATTTTTTCTGTGTGAACCATAACGCCCAGATCAATCACATTATAATTATTACAGCCAAGCACAACACCGACGATGTTTTTGCCTATGTCGTGAACATCGCCTTTAACTGTCGCCATTAATATTTTCCCGCGCTCACGTGTGTTTTTATTATTTTCTTTTTCGGCTTCGATGTAAGGAATTAAGATTGCCACGGCCTTCTTCATCACCCTTGCGCTTTTAACAACCTGGGGCAAAAACATTTTCCCGGCACCAAATAAATCTCCAACCACATTCATCCCTGCCATCAAAGGACCTTCAATAATTTCAAGTGGCTGGGAATATTTTAATCTCGCCTCTTCAACATCCAAGTCAATATAATCAACAATACCTTTGATAAGTGCATGCTTTAATCTTTTTTCAACAGAAAGATTTCGCCATTCATCTCTTTTCTCTTCTACCTTATCTTTCTTCCTGATGGTTTCTGCAAACTCGATTAGCCTTTCGGTTGCATCTGGTTTTCTATTGAGAATCACGTCTTCAACTTTTTCAAGCAAATCTTTGGGAATTTCTTCATACACTTCGAGTTGTCCAGCATTAACAATTCCCATATCCATTCCAGCTTTTATAGAATGAAACAAAAATGCTGAATGCATCGCTTCGCGTACAGTATCGTTTCCACGGAAAGAAAACGAAAGGTTGCTCACCCCGCCACTAACTTTTGCAAGTGGAAGATTTTGTTTTATCCATCTTGCTGCCTGGAGATAATCAACGGCATAATTATTATGCTCTTCAATGCCTGTTGCAATTGCAAGAATATTTGGATCAAAAATTATATCCTGCGGGGGAAAACCAATTTCTTTTGTGAGAATATCATAAGCACGTTTACAAATTTCAATTCTTCTCTCAAAGGTATCCGCCTGGCCTTTTTCATCAAATGCCATAACAATAACCGCAGCGCCATAGCTTAAAACTTTACGTGCATGCTCTTTAAATACCTGTTCGCCTTCTTTCATTGAAATGGAATTTACAATTCCCTTGCCCTGTAAACATTTCAACCCGGCTTCAATCACGCTCCACTTAGAAGAATCAACCATTATCGGAAGTTTTGCAATATCGGGTTCGGCTTCAAGCAGGTTGATGAATTTCGTCATTGCTGCTTCCGAGTCAAGCATACCTTCATCCATATTGATATCAAGAACCTGTGCGCCGCCATCAACCTGATCGCGAGCAACAGATAATGCCTCATCATAATTATTATCTTTTATCAGGCGTGCAAACTTTTTAGATCCTGTTACGTTTGTTCTCTCGCCAACGTTCATAAAGTTAGAGTCGGGACGAAGAACAACCGGTTCAAGTCCGCTTAATCTTAAATATGGTTCCTGATTTTTAGGAATGCGCGGCTTGTAATTTTTTACTATTTCACTAATTGCTTTTATGTGATCGGGAGTTGTTCCGCAGCATCCGCCAACTATGTTTACAAATCCGCTTGCCAGAAAATCCTCAAGCACGCTTGCCATTGTTTGCGGAGTTTCATCATATCCTCCCATTTCATTAGGCAAACCGGCGTTTGGATAAACAGAAATGAATTTGTCTGAAACATTTGACAGGTCTTCCACAAATGGGCGCATTTGTTTTGCGCCAAGAGCACAGTTTAATCCAACGCTAACCAGATTTCTTGCATGAGAAACAGAAATATAAAAGGCTTCGACTGTTTGTCCTGATAACGTTCTTCCGCTTTGATCAACAATGGTTCCTGAAATCATTAAAGGAAGCTCAATTCCTTTTTCGTCCAGATGTTTTTGAACGGCAATAATTGAAGCTTTTGCATTTAGCGTATCAAAGATTGTTTCGATTAAAATTATATCAACACCGCCATCAACTAATCCCCGGGTTTGCTCGTAGTAAGCGTTTACCATTTCATCAAACGTGACCGCCCGATAGCCGGGATCATTTACATTTGGAGAAAGAGAAAGGGTTTTGTTTGTTGGTCCTAGCGCCCCGGCAACAAATCGCGGTTTTGACTTATCCTTCTTAAATTCATCCGCAACCTGTTTGGCAATCTTTGCGGCTTCAAAATTTATTTCATAAGCAAGATGTTCGGTATGATAGTCTGCTTGCGAAATCGATGTTCCATTAAAAGTATTTGTTTCAATAATATCGGCACCAGCTTCAAAATAAGCCCGGTGAATTGATTTAA
>JBATIA010000397.1:0-2480 GCA_049667415.1 Ignavibacteriaceae bacterium | reverse complement strand
TAAAAAAGAGTACCTGCTTCCAATTTCAAAAAAATCAACTTATAATACTACAAAAGACAGGTTAAGAAGAAGCCGCTTATATCTTCCCGGTAACGAACCAAAGTTTTTTGTAAATGCAGGACTTCATTATCCTGACGGAATTATTCTGGATTTAGAAGACAGTGTCGCTCCATCTGAAAAGGATGCGGCACAACTTCTTGTACGTAATGCCCTTCGCTCGGTTGACTTTTACGGTGCTGAGCGAATGGTCCGAATCAATCAGCTTCCAAAAGGTCTGGATGATCTGAAATTTATCATTTCAAATAATGTAAATGTTATCCTCGTTCCAAAGTGCGAATCGGCAGAACAAATTAAGCAGCTTGAAAAAGAAGTCGAAAAGCTGAAAAAACAACATAAAGTTGAAAATCCAATTTACTTTATGCCAATAATTGAAAGCGCACTAGGAGTAATTAATGCTTATGAAATTGCAAGCTCTTCAAAAAATAATTGTGCACTTGCGATTGGTTTAGAAGATTACACCGCTGATATTGGAACTCAGCGAACAAACGAAGGACGTGAAAGTATTTTTGCCAGACAGATGTTAGTCAATGCTGCAAAAGCTGCAGGCATTCAAGCAATTGATACAGTCTTTTCTGATGTTGCAGATATGGAAGCACTTCGACAAAGTGTAATCGAAGCTAAGTCACTCGGCTTTGAAGGGAAAGGCTGCATTCATCCAAGACAAATAAAAGTTGTTCACGAAGCCTTTGCACCAACATCTGAAGAAATTGAAAAAGCGAAAAAAATTGTTATGGCATTCGAAGAAGCTGAAAAGAAAGGGCTCGGTGTCGTTTCACTTGGAAGTAAAATGATTGATCCGCCTGTTGTTAAACGTGCTCAAAGAACTATCAATCTAGCATTGTTGAATAATCAAATCAACAAAGATTGGAGAAAGAAATGAAACTAGTAAAAAACGCAGCCGGACGATTCGTCCCAACAGAAGTAAACGGACAACTTCAAATTCCATTTAAGGGAGTTGATAAATACAAACCATCGGGAATCAAAGCGAAACCGCCAATTCGTTCTTGTATGGATTATCCGAAAGATGGAAACAAAGCTGTTAAAGATTTGAAGACTGCACTAAAAAAAGCAGGACTGAAAAATGGAATGACTATATCAACTCATCATCATCTGCGAAATGGCGATGCTGTTACCAATATTCTATTTGATGCAGTTAAGGAAATGGGAATAAAAAATATCCGCTGGTTTCCCTCTGCTTCATTTCCAGTTCACTCGCATTTGATAAAATACATGGAAGACGGAACTATAAATCACATTGAAGGAAGTATGAACGGACCTCTCGGTAAATTCACTTCTGAAGGAAAGATGAAAGGTGTTGGGGTTCTTCGTTCACACGGAGGAAGATATCAATCAATTCAGGATGGTGAAGTTCATATTGATATTGCTGTGATACTTGCACCAACCGCTGATCCATTTGGAAATGCAACCGGTGACCGTGGAAAATCTGCATGTGGTCTAATTGGTTTTGCACTTGGAGATTCTGAATATGCAGATAAAGTTATAATTGTTACGGATAATCTTGTTCCTTTTCCTTGCGTACCGTGGCAGATTCAAGGCAACAATGTTGATTATGTTGTTGAAGTTGAATCTCTTGGCGATCCCTCAAAAATTGTTTCCGGAACAACTGAAGTGACAAAATCTCCTGACCGTTTACTGATTGCTGAATACGTTGCAGATTTTATAGAAGCAGCAGGAATAATGAAAGATGGATTCTCGCTTCAAGCAGGAGCTGGTGGAACAAACCTTGCATTCGTTCTTTTCTTAAAAGAAAAAATGAAAGCAAAAGGTGTCAAAGCAAGATTTATGCGAGGCGGAAGCACAAAGTATCTTGTTGAATTGCTAGAAGAAGGATTGACGGATTATATTCTTGATGGACAAACTTTTGATCTCGAAGGTGTAAGAAGTATGAGAGAGAATGCAAATCACGTTAACACATCTCCGTTTACAAGTTACAATTTTCATGGTAAAGGAAATTTTGCTTCGATGGTTGATGTCGCTGTACTCGGTGCAACCGAAGTTGATGTGAATTTTAATGCAAATGTTGTGACTCATTCAGATGGATATTTACTTCACGGAATTGGCGGCTGGCAGAATTGTCTTTATTCAAAATGTACGATACTCGCGATCCCATCATTCAGAGATCGAATTCCGGTAATTGTTGAAGATGTTACTACTCTTTGCGGACCCGGTGAATTGATTGATGTTATAATTACTGAAAGAGGAATCGCAATCAATCCAAAAAGAAAAGATCTACTGAGAGCAGTCAAAGATTCAGGACTTCCAATAAAAGATATTAAGCAAATCAAAAAAGAAGTTGACGAAATTTGCGGTGGCATTCCTGCTAAACCAAAAGTGAATAAAGAAAAAGTTGTTGCAATTATTAAATGGGTAGATGGGACTGTGATTGATTCAGTTTTTCA
>JBATIA010000396.1:0-4973 GCA_049667415.1 Ignavibacteriaceae bacterium | reverse complement strand
AGTCTGTTTTTATTAGTTGATTTGTTTTTGAACTTCAGCATATTGCCAATTACAAACGCAGGATCCTCAGGTCTTCTGAATAATGAACGTTTTGTTTTTGATTCTTTCCTGTACTTTTCCCAAAATTCAGGTAATGGCATTACAACCTGGAAAATTGGTTTTCCACTAATAATTCCATTTATACCTTCAATTACCGGCATTGCAGGAACCATAATTGGCTCAACAAAAACTGAAATTATAGCATCGACATTTTTATCTACAATTAAAATTTCGTTTATCTGCTTAAACTGTTCAGAAGTTCCACCGGGAAGAAGATCAACAGGGTTATTTACACTCCCCTGTGGATGAACAATTTCTCTAAGTTTTGATTTTGTTTCCTTGTCAAGTTCTGCAAGTGATAAATTATTTCTCTCCAGGGTATCAACTGTGAGGATTGCAGGACCACCGGCATTTGTAACAACAGCAACTCTATTACTAATTGGCATTGGAAAATCTTCAAAACCTTTTGCAGTATTGAACATATCATTCAAATCATCAGCACGAATAATTCCGAATTGTTTCATTACTGCATCCACAACTTTGTCACTGCTTCCCAATGCACCGGTATGCGATGAAGCAGCTTTTATTCCACTTGATGTTCGTCCTCCTTTTAAAATTATTACCGGCTTGGTAATTTGGTCATCAATAAAATATTTAACAAAATTCTCTCCGTCTTCAAAGCTTTCAAGGTAGTAGGTTATTACACTTACGTTATTGTCTTTTTCCCAGAACTCGAGAAGATCATTTTCCGAAACGTCCGCTTTATTACCAACGCTTATGAATTGAGAAAATCTGATATCAGTTTCCCTTAACGAATTTAATACTGCAGCACCGATCGCACCACTTTGCGAGCAGAAAGCCATCTTCCCGTTACGTGGTTCTTCAGCTACAAAAGTCGCATTCATTTTTATTTCCGGAAGTGTGTTTATTATTCCCATACAATTTGGTCCGACCAATCGTGCGTCGGAATTTTTAACAAGTTCAAGAATTCTTTTTTCCTCTGCTTCACCTTCTTCGCCGGTTTCTTTAAATCCTGCAGTTATAAGAATAATTGCTCTCGTTCCTTTTTCAGTTAGCTGCTTTATTGAGTCTTCAACAAATTGCTTTGGAACCATAACTATTGCCAAATCAATTTTCTCAGTCACGGATTCAATTGTTGGATAACATTTAAAGCCTAGTACTTCATCAGACTTTGGATTGATAAGAAAAAGGGTTCCTGTATAGCCGTACTGTTTTATTGATTTGGTCAATTCATAGCCAAGAGATTCTGGTTTTGAAGATGCCCCAACAACGCAGATTGATTTAGGATAGAAGTATTCCTGGAAGACTGAATCCATTGCGTTCCTTAAATTTTTTGAAGTAGTTTCTCAAACTTAACTCATTATTAAGAAAGTTTCTCTTTTTGCTTTTGATTAATAGGATAAAAAACACCGAAATTTTACGAACTAAATTTATGGTGTGAAAAAATAAATTCCAGATTTTATGTTATAGAAGAAGAAAATAGTTGCTGTCCGTTTTTATTATAGCCTCGCTGCATTAAATAGAAGTTGGTATTGTGCCACCCGTGATATCGACTTTTACTTGTCTGCCTCTGGCAGAGCAGTCGGGGCTTTTTAATTTCAGGGAAATAGAAGAATTGTCAAGAGCTGATGATTTAAATTAAGAAGGGCGTGATGCATCACGCCCTTACTTCTTATATCTTTTGTTTTTTTGGCTTACTTTATAAGTAACATCTTTTTTGTTTCTACAAAACCCTGTCCTGAGCTTGTCGAAGGATTTACCGCTCTTAACTGATAGAAATAAACTCCGCTTGGCATATTGGCTGCATTAAATTCTACAATATGATATCCGGATTCTTTTTCTTCATCGACTAATAAAGCTACTTCTTCGCCGATTGAATTGAGTATTGTAATCTTAACTGAACTCTTCTCTTTTATTCCATATCCGATTGTTGTTGTTGGATTGAATGGATTTGGATAATTCTGCTCAAGAAGAAAAGTATTGAATATTCTTAATTCTATTTCGATAATATCTGAATACTCAGAATGTCCCAGATAATCGATCTGCTTTAGTCTGTAAGAGTATTTTCCGTCGGTAAGAATCTTATCTCTATATATATATTCTTGTCTTTCAGAGGTTGTACCTTTACCGTTAACAAAACCTACGGTGGCGAAATCACTTCCTTCAAAACTCCGCTGTAATTCAAACAACTGATTATTCAGTTCAGTTGCTGTTGACCAGTTTAAAATCACTTCTCTGCCGTTAGATGTGCCAGTGAATGAAATCAATTCTACCGGAATAATTGTCGTATCAGTGATAAAACTATAATATACATCCTGTCCACCAGTAAAGGTTGCAGCCCATGCTAAATGTGCACCGTTTACTTCAGAAACCATATCGAAGTAATCGCCCATTTTACTCTGCTGCGGCCAGCCAATATGAGGATCGAAGTAATCCGAAAGTCTTTCATTTTGCGACCAGGTTACGCCTCCGTTTGTTGAGTTCGAGTAGTATAAAGCTGATAGAACAGTTCCTGGATTATCACGAGTGTCGAGCCATATTACATCAATGCGTCCGTTCGGTGCAACCGACATAGTTCCAAACCATTGCCATGCAGATGTGCCTGTATCATCATTAATTTTCACGGGTGAACTAAAGGTTGCGCCTCCATCAGTGCTTCTTGCAAACATTACATCCAATGGATCCGGATTAGAATTTCGTTGAACAGAACAAAGTAAATATATATTGTCTTGATAGGGACCACCGGAAGTATCAATTGCAATTATTGTTTGACCTAATAAACCGCCAGGATTCGGTCCTTCACCAAACGAAACATTGCCATCCAAACTTACAACTGTGGACATATCCCAGGATACTATCTGACCAGCAATCTTTGCATTTGAAGATCTGGCAACCTGAAAATCCCCTCCTCCGATTGACGCACCTGTAAATAGGTCACCGTTTGAAGCAACTGCCAGTGTTCCCCAGTATGGATCATTCGGAATTGTGACACAGTCTTCAAAAAATAGTCCGTCGATAGAACGTGTAAATGAACCTGGAGGACAGACAGAAAAAGAGCTATTCCAATATGCATAAAAATGTCCGTTTCCTGAATTATTGGTTTTATCTATTTCCATCCATTGTTTATCTCCTCCTTGAGCATAAGTTTTATTACCCCAGGATGCCCCTCCATCCAAAGAGTTAAATACATCACAAAAAAATGTGGGGTTATTTGTCAAGCTGTTATAATAAAAATTTCCATACGCATCACTCTCAAGTACCGGATCTGAGCGGAAAACACCCGGTTCTATCACACCGGGGAATGTCCATGTTTGCCCACCGTTCGTTGTAAATCCAAAACCTGCTTGACGAAAATTACTATTGACTGTATTGAACTGCCTCCAACCTATCGCCATTCTGTTTGGATTATTTCTATCCACAGCAATTGATGGCTCGTTAGCAGCATCGCCAACTATGTTTTGACCATTTGCGTCAACATTTACCTGTTTAGTAAAAATATTACTCATTGAATAATTATATGCAGGTGATCTTTCCTGGCTGTCTCTTAAATCGGGTACATAATCATCATCCTTAAATTCATGATGTAATCTGGGATCCGGCGCTTTATCTTTTTTTTGTTCGTTTGTTTGAGAAAAAATTAGACCTGGTGAGATGAGGAAAACTACACCCAAGAAGAAAACTAACCTGACAATAGTATTAAATCTTTTCATTTCAAATATACAGTTCATGTTATTTCTCCTATTTTGAATTTAGGAAGTTTGGAAATATTTTTTGTCACTACTAAAGTTACACATATCACTGGGAAAATTGAACACTCAAACATTTTCAAATTATACTATGTAATACTAAAATCATTTATGATATGCTTTTAAACTATTGGTTTTTGGTTGGCAATCAATAAAGGGCGAGACAGCGTCTCGCCCCTACTAACTTCTAACTTCTTATTTGAATTCCTTCCCCTTTTGGCTAAATTTGCCCTCTCTGAAGTAGCCCTTTGGACATTTTTTACCATAAAACTAATTATTAATGAGATATCCTCACGAAGACATAGAATCAAAATGGCAAAATTACTGGGAAAAAAATCAGGTTTATAAGACTGACCTTTCAAACAAAGAAAAAAAACTTTACCACCTGAACATGTTTATATATCCATCCGGTGCTAAGCTGCATACAGGGCATTGGTACCACTATGGTCCATCCGATTCCTGGGCTCGGTATAAAAGATTAAAAGGCTTCAATGTTTTTGAGCCAATGGGCTACGATGCTTTTGGATTGCCTGCAGAAAATTATGCGATACAAACTGGAATTCATCCGCAAGACAGTACAATAAAAAATATTAAAGACATCAAAGAGCAGTTAAAAAGAATTGGTTGTATGTACGATTGGCAAGCCGAATTAATGACCTGCTCTCCCGAATATTACAAATGGAATCAATGGCTCTTTCTTCAGCTTTATAAAAAAGGACTAGCATACAGGAAGAAAGCTCCCGTTAACTGGTGCCCTAAAGATCAGACAGTTCTTGCGAACGAACAGGTGCACGATGGAAAGTGCGAGAGATGCGGAACAGATGTAGTTCAAAAAAATCTTTACCAATGGTTTTTTAAGATAACAGAATACGCAGAAGAACTGCTTCAAGGATTAGACACAATCAACTGGCCCGAAAAAACAAAGCTTATGCAACGTAACTGGATTGGAAAAAGTATTGGTGCTGAAGTTGATTTTAAATGCGATGGTTCAGATGATACAATCAGAATATTTACAACAAGACCAGACACTCTTTTCGGTGCAACTTATATGGTTCTTGCACCTGAACATCCTCTTGTTTACAAGTTGACATCCGATGGGCAAAAGATTAAAGTTGAGGAGTACAAAGATTCGATTAAATCATTAACGGAAATTGAAAGAACATCGAC
>JBATIA010000395.1:0-1578 GCA_049667415.1 Ignavibacteriaceae bacterium | reverse complement strand
GGGGGTCTTGTTAGTGTTGAAGATGATAAAGCGGAAACAATTCCAACTGGTTATTACTTGTACCAAAACTTTCCAAATCCTTTCAATCCAATAACAACATTTAAATATCAAATTCCAGAATTAAGTTTTGTAACAATAAAAGTCTTTGATGCTTTAGGAAATGAAATTGCAACACTTGTTAATGAAGAAAAACCCGCAGGGAGTTATAAGGTTGAATGGGATATATCAGCTTTTGGCGAAGAAATGGCTAGCGGAGTATATTTTTACAAACTTCAAGCTGGGGCATTTGTTGAGACAAAGAAAATGGTGTTAGTAAAATAGTTATTGTTACTATATTGTTACTTCTTTTCCGTTAACTATTTCTTTTTAATCGAGTTAGAGTATTTTTCGATAATCTAAAATAAAAACCCTCCAACACTGGAGGGTTTTTTAATTTCAGAGTTTTAATCCTTAGGAAGCATAAACGCTTACGTATTTCCTGTTTCCTCTTTTAACCTCGAACTTAACAACACCATCCGAAATTGCGAACAAAGTATCATCACTACCCTTTTTTACATTTGTACCTGGATGGAATTTAGTTCCTCGTTGTCTTACGAGGATATTTCCCGCGATAACTTTTTCACCACCAAATCTTTTTACACCCAAAAACTGCGGGTTGCTATCCCTTCCGTTTCTCGTTGAACCTTGTCCTTTTTTATGTGCCATGACTTAATTCCTTTTATGCGATTTTTAAAACTTCAATTTTCGTGTATTGCTGCCTGTGTCCAGCTTTTTTCTTATAACCTTTTCTAATTTTTTTCTTAAAAACGATAACTTTATCATCTTTAACGTGTTCAATTACTTTTGCTGTTACTTTAGCTCCTTTTACTTCAGGAGTACCTATTTTAACCTTTTTTGCATCACCCACCATCAAAACAGAACTAAAAGTAACCTCAGAATCAACCTTTTCTTTTAAACGAGGGACATAATACTTACCATTTTCCAGTACCTTAATTTGATCCCCGAGAACATTTATAATTGCAAACATTATAAGCTTTTAACCTTCATTTTTTTTGAGGCACAAATCTATACAAAGTAGCCTTCTCTGTCAATCCCTTTTAATAAATAAATGGAATGAAAAGCTATTTTTTAAGTAAAAATGAGAAGTTACTTCCCTGCCCTTCTTTACTGGTAACTTCTACTTTAGAATTGTGTGCTTCGATTATGTGCTTAACAATAGCCAGACCCAATCCTGTCCCTCCAAGCGATCTGGAACGGGCTTTATCTACTCTAAAAAATCTCTCAAATATTCTATCGAGGAAATTTTCAGGAATACCTATTCCTGTATCCCTAACAATTACTTTTGCATTTTTATTCTGTTCTTCAACTAAAATTTCAATCTTACCTATTTCAGTGTATTTAATTGCATTATGGATAAGATTAACCAATACTTGTCTTATCTTCTCCTTATCACCAAACAATTCAAGATCGTCTCTTGCCGGATTATAAGTTAATTCCAGACCTTTATCCTCTGCTACTTTTTTATTCTCCTGGATGACCTGGTTAATTAAGTCATTAATTTTGAAGTAACGGTAACTC
>JBATIA010000394.1:0-10136 GCA_049667415.1 Ignavibacteriaceae bacterium | reverse complement strand
CTAAATAGAAAATTACATGCTGTTACCGGACAAGGACCCGGGGAATTTATAAGAATTTATAAACTAAAACGTGCCGCACAGATGATTTTGGAAAACAGGTTGAGCATAACACAAATTGCATATGAAGTTGGATTTGGAAGTCCTGCGCAATTTACCCGCTCATTTAAAAAATATTTTAATTGTTTACCGTCCGAATTCAGTAGTAATCTTCCCCATAGTTAAAATAACGGGATAAATCCCACCAACCATTAACTGTTAACATCTCGCAAATTTTATTTTCAATCTTTGCTACAAAAGAGCAATGAATTGAACTAAAAAAGCAATTTCTGGCATCCCTAATCTTTTACATTTCTGATGAAAATTTTAGACTATAACACTTTATTCGGTAATTGAATTATTAAATAACTCAACAAATCCAGGGCATTATGAAACATATACAAAAAATTCAACCAGTCAGTGTTTCAAAAAGTGATAAAAAAGAAGAGTCAGATCAGAGACTTTCAGAAAAGCAAAAGAAAGAAAAAATGCTCACAATCGGGGTTTATTCTTTAATAATAGTTATGACAGTAACACTTATGCTAATACTCTTCATTCTGTTTATTAAAAGTTAAAAAATTATGACTATTTCAAAAGAGAAAATTTTGGAAAAGCTTAAAAATAATTTGTTCAACATCATCTATTTGATTTTACTGATTGCATTATTGGCATTTGGTGCTAAGAAAGAAAATACAATTAATAATGATTCCTTAAAGTTGACAGGGAAGGAAAAACTTATTGAAGGAAATGGAAAATAGAATTACTCATAAATCATTTACAAAATATTAAGAGGAAAAAAGATGAAAAACTTTATTATTGTATTACTGGTCACTTTTTTAGCATATCTACAAGAAAATAACAGCTACGCGCAGCAGCCCGGCTGGATAGAACAAGATTTACCCGCATCAATGAGCGGATATTATTACGCTGACCGAGGCGATGATGTACTAATATTCACTCAATCCAGTTCCGATATTGTTTACTTTTTTGACGTTCGAATTAATACCTGGATAGAGGCTAATCTCGGCTCACAACAAAATTTTCAAAAAGTGCTTGGGGCTGGCAACACAGTATTTGCCTATAGTGATGAATACATAATAGGTTATAGCTCCATTCTCTCGCAATGGGATACTGTGAAATATCAGGGTAACGTTCTGGATCCTAATGGAGTAAGCACACGCAAAGGATACGGATGCGGTGATTTGCTTGCATACTTTGTTACGAACGCAAATATATATTATGTCTTTGATTCAGAGCTGGCAGAATGGAAAGAATACAATTTTGGCATGGTACCAAATGCCAGTGGTACAAATGATTTTTGGGCTGCTGATATTTATGCTGGTGCAATATTCTCAAGAAACGGTTACGACTACGCGAAGAATATTGCTTACAGTTTAGTTACTCATTCATTTGCCGATTTAGACCAGGGCGGATGGTATTATTACCCTGATAACATTATGCACGGAGGGTATGTAGCCAATTGGAGCGATGGCGCCAGCACGTCAAAGTTTTTTGGGTATTGTGCTGCAACAAATGAATTTAGTTCAATCACTTTTCCAAATAATTTTGATGTATATCAGTTCGGTAGTCAGCTTCCTTATACTTCCTTCGATCTTGTTGAAGATATTTTTATTTATACTGTTGGTTATGCAGTTGGCGATACTCAAAACAGGGATGTATTTGTAGAAACTTATTCAACAAAAACTGGTAATTGGTATTCATTTCAATACAGTTTTGATCCCCAGGATTACGGCCTTCCTGGATGGAGAGCGGGCGGTAGTTTCAGTTTAGGCATTTATGCTAGTACTGGTGACCCTATATATGGTTTATATAAATTTTACAGTACTACCAACACTTATATTGGTGAAATACCAGATATTTTTGGAACTGGTCATTTTTTATGCGGAGGAAGAGTTGCTGTAGGTTTTGGTGACCACAATTTATGGTTTCACGATTTCGAAACCGGCTCAACAAAGCATAAATACTTCCCACCGAATAATGATATTTATTATGCGGGGACTAGTCCTGCCGAAAACTATTGCTCAGTTTTCCGGATCAATACTACTTCTGACACAATGAGGGTCTTCATCTATAACGGAAGAACTAATAATCTGCAATCATTTGAAATGAATAAAATCAACGTAAGCTCAACTCTTACGGCAAAAGTTTATGGATTAATCGGCAGTCCGATTAATGATGTAATCTTTTATTCGGAGGAAAAGGATTCTGTTATTGTATATGCTACTTCAGAACAGTATGGCACATTTAGTGCAAAAAATTATTTAATGGTGCTTAATCTCTTTTCATCAACATCAGCTGTTTTTGATGCAAGTACCTGCCAGATTTATGAAAAGAATTTTCAAATTAATCCTGCAGGTATTGGTAACAACATAATATTTGCCAAAAGCGGAGATATGGAATTAACCGCCTTTAGCGGATTAAACAAAAATTGGACTACAAAACAAACAGATCAACAGGTAAACGGATATCAAGTTGGTGATGAAGTCGCTCTTGGCTACAGTGTAGGGGGCGCAAAGTATTGGGGATACTCTGCTTATGATGACACTTATTATGAGCTTGTACCAGGAGGAAGTTTTGTTACTCCGTCTTCATTGGCAGGAGGTAAAACAGCAATCGTGATCAGAACCACAAAAATTTATGCATTCTCACCTGGAGATGTAAGTCCGGTAAATGAAGAAGTTAACACTACTGTAAATAATTATTCACTTTTTCAAAATTATCCAAACCCATTTAATCCAAGTACAACTATAAGGTGGCAACAACCAGAAGCGGGTGTTGTAACATTAAAAGTATACGATATTCTTGGAAATGAAATCACAACTTTGGTTAACGAAGAACTTCCTGCCGGTGAATATGAGGTTGAGTTTAACAGTCATTCCGGCGAAGTCCGGAATCTGAGCAGTGGAATTTATTTCTATCAATTACTTGTCTCGGCTTTGCAAAGCAAAGACGGAAAAGCAGGTTCATTTATTCAAACTAAAAAAATGATTTTAATTAAGTAGAACTGATATGCGATTTGTAATCTGGTTCAATCTATTGAGAATAAACCGGGAAATACTTTTCTATTGTAAAGAATATGGCAAAGACTAAAATGTTAAGGTAAGTGGTTGTTAATAATAAAATTAAGGAGGTAGAAAATGAATAATCGAAATCATCATAAAGGCTTTTTGCACTTTCTTGTGATGAGCATCGCATTACTATTACTATGCCTTCCTTCAAATCCATTGTTTGCTCAACTTTCAGGAAATTACACTATTGGTAACGGAGGAGACTATACAAATTTCACAGATGCGGTGAGTGCACTTCAAACGCAGGGTATAAGTGCAGATGTTACTTTTAATGTTATCTCGGGAACATATAATGAACAAATTGTGATGCAATACTTTACAGGAATGACTTTTTATAGAGTAACGTTTAAATCACAGGAAGGTGTGGCTGATAGTGTTACATTATGGTTTGAATCACAAACATATGATTTTAATTATGTTGTGAAGCTGGATGGCGTTCGTAACATCACTTTTCAAAATCTTACTTTCCACGGAACCGGTGCAACTTACAGCCGAATATTTGAAATGGAAAGTCCAACCTATAACACAGGTAGTATAAAATTTATAAACAATGTTTTTAAAGGAATTTATGATACCGGTTCAGACCACCATCATGCAATAATTTATTCAGATGAGGTAGATATTGATAGCATTGAGGTGACCGGGAATCAGTTTTTAAATGGCAGCTATGGAGTTTTTCTTGAGGGGACTAATACTTACGAAATTCCCGGGATTGAAGTAGTCAATAACACCTTCTCCAACATTGGCTACACAGGCGTATACCTTCACTGGGTGCATGCACCAATTGTTGTGGAAAATATTATCCAGGCTGATTTCTACGGTATTCGCATTCCGGAGGCATTTAGTTCAATGCAAATTAGAAAAAATAAAATTATTGCAAGTAATCAGGGAATCAGTGTTAATTGTGAAGGCGGTAGTAGTAATCATGGTATAATATCGAATAATTTTGTCTCGCTTGGATCAGCTGGTGACCATGGTATTAACATATTAAATTCAGAATACGTCGATGTCTATTATAATAGCGTATTTAATAGAGGTATTGATAGACAATCCAAAGCTTTCAACGCTATTTCTGGTGGAATGAACAATGTTCAGAATAATAATTTTGCCAATATGAATACCGGTTATGCTTATTACGTTTTTACTGCCTCAGCCATAAGCATTTCAGACAATAATAATTTTTATACCCCGGGAAATTACATAGCATACCGCGATAGCAATATTGTTGATTTAGCGGAATTGCAATTTGTTAGTGGAAAGAATCTGAACTCACTTGCGGTTTATCCTCATTATTTATCTGAAAGTGATCTGCATACAATTGCTCCATGGCTAGATGAAAAAGCACAACCTATCGCAGAAATATTAGATGATATAGATGGTGATCCACGAAATTTGACTTCTCCCGATATTGGAGCTGATGAATTTTCTCCTGATCCTTCAACTAAAATTCCTTTATCGGGAACATTGACCATCGGTTTTGGTGGTGATTATGAAACCTTTAATGAGGCAATTGATGATGTGGTGTTAAAGGGAATCTCTGACGATTTGGATTTCGATGTGCTGCCTGGAGTATACAACGAGCAAATTGATCTTGTAAGTATTCCGGGTGCTTCACTAATGTATGAAGTAGGCTTTCAATCTCAGACAGGTAATGCTGCCGATGTGACTATTACTTACACGGCAAACACTCTAGACAGTAATTATGTTATTCGCTTGTACGGCTCTGACTATGTTCATTTTTATGATTTAACTTTTACTGCTACTGGTGATCCTTTTGCCCGGGTTATAGATCTCTACGAAGGAACAGAATTCTTTACTCTTCGCGATTGTATCCTGAATAGTATCCCTGAAAGCGGCAATGATCAAAGACAAGCTATAGTTTACTCAGGAGATTCTTACTATAGAAGCCGCAACCTTGACGGAAATATTTTTAACCGGGGAACATTTGCAGTTTATATGAGGCGGGAAAATTTAGCTGATGAATACCCCTTAGACCTTGAAATCAGAGATAATATTATTAATGAAAATGGGTACACCGGAATATATCTCCAATACCATCAGGCACCTGCATTTTATGGCAATAATATTTCTGCTTCCACTTACGGAATTCAGGTCATAAATTGTGATAATGCTCTCTCTATCCGATGTAACAAAATAAATGTTGGTAATACAAATGGTATTTATTTAAGCAATTGTCAAAGCGCTGAATTCGATCCGGGTTGGATAGTTAATAATTTTGTCTATGTGGGGGGTAGTGGACAGTCAGCTGGGATTAGATTACAAAATTGTGATTACCAGTATTTGTATTATAATAACGTACATACTTCCAGTGCTAATACTGGCTCCAGAGCTTTGTATATCTCGTCTGGTTCCAACATCAAATTAACTAACAATATTTTTATGAATTCCGGAAGTGGGTATTCATATTATATTTTTACTCCTACAGCAATTTCTTCATCGGATTATAATGATCTTTTTACAAATGGAACTAACCTTGCATATTGGAATGGTCCATTAGCTACTTTAGCTGATCTACAAACTGCAAGTGGCATGGATCTTCATTCTGTTTCGGTAGATCCTGAGTTTGCTTCCAATACAGATTTACATGTTAATGCAAAGGACCTGGATAGCTCGGCTATTCCTATTCTATGGATTAATAACGACATAGATAATGATACGAGAGATGAAAACTTTCCGGATATCGGTGCAGATGAATTTATATATGGTCTGAATTATCCACCTGTAATAATATCTGAACCGGACACATTAGCCTATGTCGACTCTCTATATCAGTACCAGGTAGTTGCAACAGATAATAATGGAGACACACTCTATTATAATTTGACAATTTCCCCAAGCTGGTTATCTATTGATTATAGCACAGGAATGATTGAAGGGACGCCAACTACAGATAATGTCGGCGATACAACTGTAACTGTATCAGTCGATGATGGACACGGTGGGCTCGATGAACAAACTTACACATTGCATATAGATTTTCCGGATGATATAAATATAATTGACAATCATATCCCAAAGACATACGCACTTTTACAGAATTACCCCAATCCATTTAATCCCAGCACAACTATCAGATTTGAGTTACCAATTAGTGGATTAGTCACACTAAAAATTTATGATGTTTTAGGAAATGAAATAGTAACTCTAGTTAATGAAGAATTAACTGCAGGTAAACACGAAGTTGAGTTTTACGCATCACCCGGTTCATCATTCCGGCTTGCCCGGAATCTAGCGAGTGGAATTTACTTCTACACCCTTCGTGCTGGAGATTTTATTCAAACTAAAAAAATGATTTTAATAAAATAGGAGGTCTATAAAATGAAACGTTTAGTATTTCTTTTGATGAGTAGTATGTTTTTACTTTTTATTCTGCAAGTATCTATATCTTGCCAAAAACAAGATTATTCAACTAGTATTAATCCACTTCTTAACAAATATATGGCAGTCTGGAATAATGGAAATCTGGACGATCTTGATGCAATAACAAATGACAAATTCGAGTTAAGAATGACTCCGGATTTTGAACCGAAAATAGGGCGCGATTTGCTAAAGGATGAAATTGCAAATACAAGAAAAGGATTCCCCGACTTTAATATAAAAGAAGATAAGAAACTTTTTGTGGGTGATTCGGCGGTTGTAATTCATTGGACCTTAACAGGAACAAATACCGGGAAAAGCACAATGCCGCCAACAGGAAATAAAGTTAATATCCCCGGTTTTAGTGTGATATTCTTTGCAGACAATTTGATTACAGGTGAATGGATAGCTTTTAGTGATTTAATGTGGGTACACCAGCTTGGTTTTACCATAACACCGCCTGAATTCAATGAAAAGTAAAGTTTCATAAATAACGAGTGGAGTTTATTTCTTTCAAACGCAAGCAAAAAAGTTTTTAAAGAATTGAAAATCCTATTATTCAAATAAATTAAAGTGAGGTAAAAATGAAGTTCATATTATTTTTTGTTGCATTGGTTCTATTCTTTTCTTCTTCTTTTTCTCAGGAGGATGCTAAAGGCAGTAAAGATCATCCACTGTTTAACCGGATGCCTGGTTACAGAATCATGGGATATGAGGATAAAGACTTTAATGTCTTTGACAAATTCTTGGATAAAAACGGGAAGAAAATAAGTGTAGAAGGTCACTATTATTATTTTAACTATGGACTCAATGATGGAGAAAAAATGGCTTCAGGACCTCAGGTACTGAGGAACTATATGAATGCTATAAAAAAAGCTGGCGGCACTGTAGTATTTGAAGAAGGCTGTTGCAATGTTTACCTGAAGCTTAATAAAAATAATCGAATCACCTGGGTTCGAGTAAAAGCTTACACAGATGCCGGTAGTTACCAGGTATGGATAGTTGAAGAAGAAGAAATGGAACAGGATATTGTTGTTGATGCTAAATCAATGATGAGTGATATCAATGCTCAGGGTCGTGTAGCACTCTATGGAATTTATTTTGAGTTTGATAAATCCGAAGTCAAACCAGAATCTGATCCTGCCTTAAAAGAAATATCAAAACTACTTGCTGAAAATCCAAAGTTAAAACTCTATGTTGTTGGCCATACTGATAACGTTGGAGACTTCAGCTACAATCTGAAACTATCGCAATCACGCGCTGATGCAGTGGTGAAAGACCTTATTTCAAAATACGGTGTTGATAAAAACAGGCTAACACCAGCGGGAGTTGGACCTTTGGCTCCAGTTACCATAAACGATACCGAAGAAGGAAAAGCAAAAAACAGAAGAGTTGAATTAATTAAAAAATAATTAACATAATGGAGTAAAAATGAAAACATCAAAACATAACAAAAAGTATTTATTCCCTTTGATTATAATCTTTTTGATAGTTAACCAAATCCAGGCTCAGGATATTGAGGGAAGCAAAGATCATCCTTTGTTTAACCGTATGCCGGGTTATAAAATCGATAGCTATGAAGAAAAAGAATTTGGTGTCTATGACAAATTCAGAGATAAGAATGGAAAAGAATCAAGTGTCGAAGGTTTTTATTATTTCATTTCGTATTACATTATTAAAGGTGAGAAAGCTGCATCGGATGATGAAGTCATAAGAAACTTTATAAATGCAGTTACAAAAATTGGTGGTAAAGTAATCTACCAAAAAAAAGATGATGTGTATTTAGATCTCGTGAAAGACAATAAAGAAACCTGGGTGCGTGTACGAACAAAAAACAGAGGAGCAGGTTATCAGATGTGGATTATTGAGAAAGCTTTAATGGAGCAGAATATTGTTGCGGATGCAAAGGCAATGAGGGATGATATTGAACGAACAGGTCGCGTTGCTGTTTATGGAATTTACTTTGATACAGATAGTTATACCATTAAACCTGAATCAGAGCTTACACTTAAAGCAATAGCAGAATTACTTAATACAAAATCCAGCCTTAATGTTTACGTTGTTGGTCATACAGATTTTACCGGCAATCTTGATCATAATATGAAGCTTTCAGAAAACAGAGCTAAAGCAGTTGTTGATGTTTTAATTAAAGATTATGGAATTTCTTCAAAAAGGTTAATTGGTAAAGGAGTTGGTCCGTTATCACCTGTTAGTACGAACAAAACAGATGAAGGTAAGCAACTTAACAGAAGAGTTGAATTAGTCGAACTATAATAATTAAGTGAAATAATATTAATTTTTTTGATTTAAAAGAGAGGTTCGAAAAATTCATTGGAGGTATAATGAAAATATTTTTTTTCTTCTTAGCTGCTCTAGTTTTTTTCTCATCGATCGTATTCTCACAAGACTGCGATTGGTGTAAAAGAAGAGCAATATTAGAGCTCAATAATATTATTATTGATGGTTCCGATCCTATGTATCAAAGTTCAGTAATAGGTGGCACTTACGAAGCTGTTTCACCTCCTTGTTTTTTTTGGATGGCAACGGCAGATGTTCTTAAGCAGATGAACGACATGCCTGAAAAGAAAATTATGGAATATAGTTTAGGACATACTAAACCACCAGAATATATTTTTAAAGCCCTTTATGAAAACGGTTTGACAGGATTAAAAAAATCAAAGAAAGTAATACTATCAGATGATACTACTGATTACTGGGATGCCTCTTCCAGGTTTACTATGGAACTTTATTATAATGGGGAGAATGAAGAATTTATAGAAAGCTGGGTAACACTCTCTACCATAAATAAGCCATCCAGTCATTACGGTAGCATGTGGAGAAGCAGAGATGCAGAGATGAAAAGGAAAAAACTTCTTGAGGTAATGTATGAATTTGAGCAAACCCCTACGGAGTGCAGTGTTACTCCGGAAAGTGAAACGATAGCAATAAACGATTCGATGAAAATAGAGATTTCCGATTTTAAAGGATTTTATGGAGGCAAACCAAAATCATTTAACCGGATTATAGTACACGCATTGTATGGAACAATTACTAACGGAAATAAATGTGATATTGGTCCTGATTATAAAGTATTTACACTAGACAACGAAAAAATAACATTAAAATATCGTTCACCCGGTGAGTGTGAAATTACGGAAGACAGGATAACAGTTTTTAATTCGTGTGATATACTTCCCAAAAGTAAATGGCCACTTGAAAAGACGGAGATGAACGAAAGAATTACGGAGAAAAACATTAACATTTCCTGCTGGGACGCCACAATTACCATAAGAAAAACAGTTGCAAAAGAAATTGTAAAAGATAAATCTGAAGATGACATTGATGGTGACTGTAAGCATCATCGTGAAGAACATTACAATCTAAATGAAACAATAGATGCTTCTGTTTTTGTTGCGCTTGAACTCGAATACTCTGTGGATATGCCCCTGCTTAATCAGACCTTCGAATATTATAAACCACTTAATGTAAATCTTTCATCATTCAATTACAGCTCAACCGGTACTAAAACTATGACTGGTAACTATGGTGGCTCCGGCTGTGCAAAAGGAGGCTACAAAACAGAAGTTAACACACAAAGAATTTTAAATAATAGAGAATTGGTGGGTGAAGGTA
>JBATIA010000393.1:0-4433 GCA_049667415.1 Ignavibacteriaceae bacterium | reverse complement strand
GTGCTTTCGATTAACGGAGGTTTTGATCTTAGAGGTTTTAATCTTGATGGATTTAAATTAGGGGCTGGGGCTGAGTACGGAATTACATTTACAAATGCGTTGCCTCAATATTCTTCAATACATTTTTTTGTTACTTACACTTTTTAGTTTGACAAACCCAATTTCTTGAACTAATTGGGTTTATTACAAATACTATTTGCTAATCTTTCCAGTTTTTATTTCCTCAGCAAGCCTTTCAAATTTATATAAATCTTTAATTGCTTCAAGCATCCCGGCAGAATGAAGACCAACTGACCTGTTAACTTCTGGATCATAAATAAAATCACCAGGCAGACTCTTGATATTTCCATCGAATGCCACACCAACTATTTCTGCATCTTTATTTATAATCGGACTGCCGGAATTTCCTCCAACAACATCATTAGTAGAAACAAAATTAAACGGGGTAGAAAAATCAAATTCAGCCGGAGGATTTAACCAGCGTTCGTGCAATTCCCACGGAAATTTTCCATCGAAAGAGTAATAACGATCAAGCATGCCGTAAAAGGTAGTAATCGGTGGTGCTTCTGTTCCATTATAGGCGAAACCTTTAACAACACCATCAGTAAGCCTTAGTGTAAATGTTGCATCTGGAGGAATCGAGGTGCCGTAAACTTGAAACAACGCCCTGCCAAGCATTTGGTTGTAAATATCTTGCTTAGTATAAATATCCGTAGTCTTTATATCAATCAGCTGCTCTGCCTCATCTGAAAGCCTGATAAAATCTATAAACGGATCTCCGCTTTTTAGAATTGCATCTGGTCCATCAGCTACTGCCTCTTTTATTTTATCAAAAGATGTTAAGTATGTCCTTGAAAGAATGTCTTCGACTGCTTCATTTCCTCTTTTCCCGTTGGTAAATTTTTTAACGAGATTGTTTTCTTCTCCCAGATTTGAATAAAGAATATCAATTTTATTTTTTAGTAGTTCTTTATTCATCACAATATCAAATTTCTCTGAGTTTAAAGTTTCTACAAGATCATCTAAATCATTCTCTTTATATTTATCCAATCTTTCTGATTCAGGAAGCTTTAATTCTTCGGCTATAGCAATAAGCTCTTGAGCAATCGAAAAATATTCGGGGTCATCGGGTGAATTGTAGGAGATGGCATTTTGTTTAGTAATAAATCCGCGCAGTTCATTCATATTATTCTCGATTTTATCCCAAATATCGCCATACTGTTCATTAAGATCAGGATCTGATTGGACTTTATCTTTGAAATTTTTCTCGAAGTCTCTCTTCTTTTGCATCAACACCTTATCGTATAAACCACGTAGCATTCCTTTATAAGCTTTGGCTGAATTGTAATAGTTTAGCAATTGATCATTTAGATCGTTGCCTCTTTCAGGATCGTTTTGAATTATTTCTTCCAGAAAACTTACAAAATTATCAACCATTTCAATTGTTTGTGGATATGTTATATCGCGGGCATATTCAAGTTGTGAAACTGTGTTAAGCCTGCTCGTTGAACCGGGGTTACCAGTAACAAAAACAACTTCGCCAGGCTCTGCACCTTTTTCACTCCATTTAAAATAATGATCAACTTTCAATGGATTTCCTTCTTCATCGTAAACACGGAAGAAACTACAATCAAGATTATAACGCGGAAAAGTGAAATTATCATAATCCCCACCGAAGTAACCAGCCTGAGACTCAGGTGCAAATACAAGTCTTACATCAGAATATCTTTTATAAATGTATAAAGAATATTTCCCGCCAAAGTAAAGCGGAGTGACCTGGGCGAAAATTCCGTCATCTTCATAATATCTACTTTCAATCTCTTCAATTTTTTCACCTTCTATCTTAAGACGTTCTTCTTCAGATGTTGCTTTTTCCAGGGCATCATAAATTTCTTCCGTTACATCCTCTATCTCGATACATTGATCTACAAATAACCCCGGTACAGGTCTTTCATCTTCGAAAATAGATGCACTGAATCCATCTTCATGAAAATCTTCTTCTTCTCTCATAATTTCAGTAACACTTTCCCTGGCACAATGATGGTTCGTCATTATTAACCCATCTGCAGAGACAAATGATGCTGAACAGTACGTTGCAAACTTTAGTGATGCCATACGTACATGTTCATACCATTCCTGAGTTGGAGTAAAGTCATAAGCTTCCTTGAAATAATCTATTGGTGGATACTCAAAAGTCCACATCTTCCCGGTGTCAAATCTTCCTGCTTTGACAGTATCGGGATTAAACAAATCATTTGAAGTTTGGGCAGATGAATTTGAACTGCTAAAAGTTAAAATCAAAAAAAACAGAATTAAGTAAAATTTGTTCAAAACAGCAGGGTTTATCATTTTTTTGTTTGAGTTTTAGGGGATAAAAAATTTTCAGAAATAACGGCAATACTATTACAATTGATTGAGAGACGTGGGTTGGAAGAAGTCATTTTAATAAAAAAAGATCATCAGAAATTTGCAGTTAAAAAATATTAAACCGGATGTAATTATCCATCCGGTTCTTAAAGAACTTCTAAAAGTTCATTCTTATTTATACAAAACCTAAATGTAAGAGTCTGGTAAATAGAGAGGTTCTATTTCCCATTCATCCTCAATCGTACCGATACAGTGAGAACACTTTGTTACATTAAAAACAACTTTTTCTTCATTCGGTGCTGCACGGACAAAGTTCAGAACTGTTTTACAGCTCGAACATTGCACAATGTGAGATGATGTTGTTTTTCTGCTGCAATCGGGACATAAATAACCCAAGTCCCCCTGAGATTCTTCCGGATCTACCAGGAATATTGAGTTACATTTAGTGTTGTTGCATTTAGCGAAGTGCCATTTAACAGTATATTTAGTTTCGATAACGCTCTCCACAAAATTTGTGATTCCAATGTAGTAAGTTAAAAATTAAAATTCCACTAATAAATTTTTCTCCCAAAAAATTTTTTTCACCCAAAGTTTTTCCTACACACGGCGCGAAACTTATACGAATCTTGCCGTGAAAAAAATCCATATCTTTGTACTTGAAAATTTTATCCACAAATAGAGCATTAATGGAGTTATTATGAGCAAAATTGCTGGCTTTAAAGCCTACGATATAAGAGGTAAAGTACCTTCGGAACTTAACAGCGAACTGGCATATAAAATCGGCAGAGCCTATTCAAAATTTCTTGGCGCAAAAAAAGTAGTTATTGGCTATGATATAAGAAAATCATCAGTTGAAATTTCCAAATCTTTAAAGAATGGATTGACTGATAGTGGTACTGATGTGATTGATATCGGACTTTGCGGGACAGAGATGATCTATTTCTCTACTCCATACTTTGACGCTGACGGTGGAATAATGATTACTGCAAGTCATAATCCTCCTGAATACAACGGAATGAAATTCGTTGGAAAAGGTTCTGTTCCTGTTGGATATGATTCTGGTTTGAATGAAGTAGAAAAGATGATTGTAAATAACAACCTCGGTGAAGTAAGTAAAACTAAAGGCTTGGTTTCAAAGGAAGATGTGATGAATGATTTCATTAATAATCTCTCAAAATTTTACGATCCGAAAAAAATAAATCCGTTAAAAGTTGTTGTAAATGCCGGTAACGGTTGTGCAGGACTTGCTCTTGATGCGCTCGAGCCAAAACTGCCAATTAAAATGATAAAAATTTTCAATAACCCTGATGGTGATTTCCCAAACGGTGTTCCTAACCCAATGCTGGAAGAAAACCGGAGACCAACAATTGATGCCATTATAAAAGAGAATGCCGATCTCGGTGTGGCATGGGATGGTGACTACGACCGTTGTTTCTTTTTTGATGAGAAAGGAAATTTTATTGAAGGCTATTACATAGTCGGATTGCTTGCAAAATCAATATTGAAAAAGAATCCCGGAGAAAAAATTGTTCACGATCCCAGACTTGTTTGGAATACTGTAGAAATTGTTGAGAAGTTTGGTGGCAAAGCAGTCGTATCAAAGAGCGGGCATGCATTCATTAAACAAAAGATGAGAGAAGTAAATGCAATCTATGGTGGAGAAATGTCTGCACATCATTACTTTAGAGATAATGCATATAGCGACAGCGGAATGATTCCCTTCCTATTAATTCTCCAATTGATGTCAGAAGAAAAGAAAACAATTTCGCAGTTAGTTAATGAAATGATTGCAGCCTATCCCTGCTCAGGAGAAATTAATTCGACAATTGACGATCCCTTGAAAAAAATAAAAGAGATTGAAGAGCAATATTCTGATGGTAAAGTAGATCACCTTGATGGTGTTTCAGTTGAATATCCAAATTGGCGATTTAACTTAAGACCTTCAAACACAGAACCAATAATACGACTGAATGTTGAAAGCCGTGGTGATGAAAAGCTGATGCAAGAAAAGACTGAGGGGTTGTTAAAGATTATCCGGAGTTAAAAAGACGGGGGAATATCGGTAT
>JBATIA010000392.1:0-1748 GCA_049667415.1 Ignavibacteriaceae bacterium | reverse complement strand
GGCTAACATACAAGTAGGCTCTTTTCCGTTGAAGTAATTTAACAATGCCAGTTTTAGGTATTATCAAAGTCACTTCACTGTCTTTTACAAGAGGTTCTAGGTCCTGTAGCAAATCTGAAATATTTTGGTAACGTTCCTGCGGATCTTTTTTAAGTAATTTGTCTAAAATAGACTGCAACAATTCCGGGACATTTTTTAGATAATGCGATAAGGTTTTTGGTTCTTCATTAACAATGGAATACATCATTGGCTCAGGGTATTCACCTTTAAAAGGCAAATGCCCTGTAAGCATTTCATAAATTACTACACCCAACGACCAGATATCTGCTCTCTGATCTTCCGGTAGACTTCGTATGACCTCTGGAGACATATAAGCAACAGTACCTTTAGTTAAGATCGATTCAGTAAGTTTATCCCCGGCTAATTTTGCTAAACCAAAATCAACAATTTTTGTCTCTCCTTTTTCTGTAATTATTATATTTCCCGGTTTGATATCACGATGCACTATTTTTTCTTCATGAGCAGCTTTTAATCCCTGGGCAATTTGAAAAAAGATGTTGAGTGATTCTTCAATCGTAAATGGATGATTCTTTATTTTCTGTCTGAGCGACTCTCCTTCATAATTAGCCATGCAGATATAAAGATGGCCATCCTCAGTTTCGTTGATTTCATGTATGTTGCATATATTCGGATGATCGAGTGCGGATGCAGACTGAGCTTCTGCAATAAAACGTATTCGGGTTGATTCATCTCTGGTGAGATGTGATGGAAGAAATTTTAAGGCGACCAATCGATTGAGTTTGTTATCTCGAGCTTTGTAGACAACACCCATACCGCCTTCACCGAGTTTTTCGAGGATTTGATATTGAGAAATGGTTTTACCTATCACCTGATCACCAATTCAAGTTATTAGAAAAAATTGTTAGATCACAACTAATTTATAACAGGAAAAGAACGGCACTTGTAACTTGGAGAAAAACACAATAATAGTCAATAAAAATAAGGTTGCTGATTGGCAAGTAAATAATTACTAAGATAGGATAAAATTTATAGCAATTAAATAATATTGGCTGGTTGCTTAAGCGCTCTTCTTCTCCCTCACAACAACCCTCATTCCTTCAACAGCAGTAACGATAACTGGCTTTCCGTGTTCAATGTACTCCGAGTCGGTTACAACGTCAACTCTTTTTCCATTAAACTCGGCCGTGCCTGCAGGTCGGAGTGTAGTTAAAGCAACTCCTTCTGCTCCTAAAAGTTCAGATAAACTAGTTCTTGAGGTGTAGCCCTCAGCAGCTTTTTCCTCCTCAGATAAAATAAATTTTTTAAACAGATTTGACTTTGGAAGAAATCTTGCAAGTAGAAATAAAAGTACAATTGCAGCAAGTAAACCAAATGAAAGTCTCACTATAGCATTCGAAACTGCATCAGAATCAATGAAAGGATTTTCACCAACCATAGAAAAGAATATTGAGGCAATTACCAGGATTATTCCACTTATACCGGCTATTCCAAATCCCGGGATAACAAAAATTTCAAGCAGAAGCAAACCCAGACCAACAACAAACATTAAAATTTCAATTACGGAAGCCAGTTGAAGAATGTATGATGATCCAAAGAAAAGCGCCAGTGCAATTAATCCTGCTGTACCCGGGACACCCCAGCCGGGCGATTTAATTTCTGCAAACAATCCAAAAATTCCTATCATAATTAAAATTGAGGAGATTATTGAATTGTTAAGAAACCGTACT
>JBATIA010000391.1:0-3438 GCA_049667415.1 Ignavibacteriaceae bacterium | reverse complement strand
ATCCAAAACCAGATCCAACAAAAACAGCTGGTACAGATACAATCACTATCACATCAAGCCGCTGGTATCCTCACTACGGTGTGCAGGGTCAAATGCTTGCTGGTACAGGCGGTTTCGAATTTGAAGGTGTGACATACAATAATTCTTTCCATACTAATAGTGATATTATCAAGGCTGAAAGTTGTGTGCTTTGCCATATGGCTGACCCGAACGCTGGGAATGGTATTGGTGGCGGACACACAATGAATATCAGGTACGAAGGTACCCACGGTGATGAGCAGGAATTAATAACAGGATGCACCGTTACCGGTTGCCATTCAGCATCAGGTTTTGAAATTGACTATAATGGTGCTCAAACTGATACACATGAATTACTCGACTCTTTGCACACCATTCTTATTAATAAAGGCTGGATAAATGCAACTTCAGGACTAGTAAATGCCAGCAGCAGTAACCCGTTAAAGATAGCTCCGGCATACCTTGCAGGTGCAATGTTCAATTATTACTTTATTGAACATGATTTGAGCCTTGGTGTTCACAATACTAAATATGCTCAAAAATTATTAGAGACTTCAATAGATGCATTAAACGAAAATTAGTCTTATTTATTTGTACTATTAAAAAGCCGCCTAACAGCGGCTTTTTTTTTGCGGAGAGGGAGAGATTCGAACTCTCGATTCCGCAAGCGGAATAACGGTTTTCGAGACCGCCCCGTTCAACCACTCCGGCACCTCTCCATAAATAATTAAAACTTTACAACTTGAAATTAGAGAATTTTCAATTTAACCTCAATTGGTTTGAAACTTAATAAATTTACTTTTGTGGTGCGGGAGCTATTTAATATATTTGCGAACCAAATCCGGAGAGATGCAGGAGTGGTTTAACTGGCACGCCTGGAGAGCGTGTGTACCCGTAAGGGTACCGTGGGTTCGAATCCCACTCTCTCCGCTCCAAATACTCTTATTCTAAAATTTCGAAAAAGATAATCTCTAATTCTTTTCTTAAGAATTAATAACTACTTATTCTATAATTTCATCCTGCGCTTATATTCATATTCTAAACCGGGAAAAATTTGGTTCCTCTCCTGTAAACCAGACTGCTTGCTAATCACAAGAAATCACCACTTGTACAAAATCAATTTAAAATATTACTATTATAAATTAAATTCTGACCAGAGTTTTGAGTTCATATTTTTAAGAGTCTCCCCCCAAGACAGCAGATAAACATGCTACCCTGGAAGAGTCCCGAATTTACTTCGGGACTTTTCTTTTTAAATCCAGATTGATTAGACTCACACAATTTCAGTTTCATTTGTTTAATTTTACCAGCAATTTATAAAATCATGGTTCATTTCAGGAAACATATAATTAGCACGCTTCAATTAGCGTATCCGGTGATTATCGGACAGCTTGGTATTATTATGATGGGAGTAGTGGATAACTTAATGGTAGGGAAGCTTGGAGCAGCTCCGCTTGCTGCGTCCTCGCTGGGTAATGTTCTTGCATTTATAATGCTGATCATAGGAATCGGTGTTTCGTTAGCTGTTACTCCCTTAGTTGCAATAGCAATCGGTGCGAAAAAATTTGAAGATTGTGGAATTTACTTCAGGCAATCACTATTAGTTAATGGTATCTTTTCAATTCTGTTAGCGGTAATAATTTTTTTCGCTGCTGATTTAATCCAATACTTTGATCAGCCTTTTGAGATTCAATTTCAAGCCGAATCTTATATGAAAATTCTTGGGTTAAGTTCAATCCCGCTTATGCTTTTTCAAACATACAAGCAGTTCATCGAAGGATTATCTATTATGCGTCCTGCTATGATAATAGCTTTGCTAGCTAATATCATAAATGCTTTTACTAACTGGCTTTTAATCTACGGAAATTGGGGATTTCCATCACTCGGGTTAGATGGTGCTGGTTGGGCAACTTTAGCTTCAAGATGTTTTATGGCTTTAGCTTTAATGGGATTTGTAATGAACAATAAATTCTTCAAACAGTATGATGTATCTTTTCATTTTAAAAGTATTAACTGGCCCGTAATAAAAAAGATTCTTTCACTCGGACTACCAAGCGGGTTTCAGTATTTCTTTGAGGTTGGCGCATTTTCTTTTGCAGTGGTCATGGTCGGATGGCTGGGAACACAGCAATTGGCGGCTCACCAGATTGCCATCAGTCTTGCATCAATCTCATTTATGGCTGTGCTTGGAATTTCTGTTGCAGGTTCAATCAGGGTAGGGAATGCAGTTGGAAAGAAAGATATCACTGAAACAAGGAGAGCTGGATTTACAGCATCACTCCTTGGTGCATCAATAATGTTATGTGCTGGAATAATTTTCATTCTTTTCAGAAATTTTTTACCAACGCTTTATATTAACGATGAAGTTGTTATATCATATGCTTCATCGTTGTTGATTATTGCTGCACTTTTTCAAATCTCCGATGGAATTCAAGCCGTGGGCATTGGTATTCTGCGTGGTTTAACCGATGTGAAAATTCCAACTGCAATTACATTCATTGCTTACTGGATTGTGGGATTACCAATTGGATATCTACTTGGATTTAATTTTGAAATGGGCGTCCAGGGTGTCTGGATTGGTTTATTACTAGGACTGACTACATCTGCAATTCTACTTTCGCTTAGGTTCAATTCAAGAAGCAAGCATATTATTTCAGTTTAGTCGGTAAAAATTTTGGCGATAAGTTTTTTCTCTACCACTTCAAAATAAATATTTCTCACTTCTAAATTATTTGCTTTTTTATTCCAAACTTCATTTGGATTTTCAATTTTCTGCTTGAGACTATTTCTATTTGATAATTTTGATCGGGTTGTTATCACATAAAATGGTTTTTTGTATTCTTGGCAAAATAAAGCAAGTGCTTTGCTACCAATTTTGTTTACTACATTAACATTTTTTAATACTGAGTCTGCTCCTACAATTGCTGCGTCAACCTTTTGTAAATAAATCCCCATCATTGTGTCAGTTATAATCTGAACCTTTATTCCATTTTTTATTAATTTCTTTGCGAGTAATCTTCCTTCATATTTTGGTCTTGATTCACATACAACAACCCTCAAGTTTTTATTTTTCCTGTGCCACAATTTTAATATTGCTAAAACAGTTCCGCTTCTGGATAAAGTGATAATACTTTGCATTTTCTTCAGCACGGGATTAATTTTATTGAAAATAATTTCTACTTTCTGCTCTTCAATTTCTGAATATTTATTCAAAAACTTGGTCAACACAGTCTTTTCACTTTTCTTTAAACACTTATTCAGCTCATTAAGGTATGAATTTATTACTTCAAAATGTCCCAGTTTATTATTAGCAAGATTGATTGATTTTGTTAATTTAGGATGGTTATTTCGAATAGAAAGGAAATATTTGTTTAGAAGAGCTGTTAACTCAGAAGAACCAAGTGTTTTATTGTTCAGTAT
>JBATIA010000390.1:0-1630 GCA_049667415.1 Ignavibacteriaceae bacterium | reverse complement strand
GGTTAAATCAGAAATAATTGAATTAATATTTGCCTCGGTGATGTTGTTGGTTGCATTAAAAATGATTTTCGAAAATAGTAAAAATGGAAAACGCCATCTGGCCATACCACTTAATGACCCTTTTCTATTTCTTGTAGGAGTCTTTACAGGAATACTTTTTGCTTTTACTGGTCTGGGAGGGGGCGTCATATATGAACCATCGTAATTTTATTTATTTTTGATTAATGCAAGAGTAGCCGTTGGTATCTCAACTATAATAACTGCGGCTACAATAATAAGTTCGACAATATCTTATATTTTACAGGGAACAGGTGCATTTTCATACTCAGGTGCTATAGGTTTTGTTATTCCTGGAGCTGCTATTCCACTTGGAATTGGAGCCATTGTTGGAAGTTTTTTAGGTGTTAAAATAGTTATGAAATCATCTGCGGAATTTATTAAAAGAGTATTTGCAGTAATTCTTATTGCAGCGGCAGTAAAAATTTTATTTATTTGAGTACAGTTTTCTATGATAAAAAAATCTTTTTCTAGTTTACAGTGCCCATCCTGTTCGGGAGATAATTGTCTCAGAATATCCCGACCAAGAAATTCCAAAGAAAAATTAATTCGATTTATACCCATTTTTGAATTTTACAGGTGCAAGAAGTGTGGCTGGCGTGGATTGAAATTAAATATTTTGTTACGGGTTGGATCCGTTAAGAAAATCATATTTTATTTTTTTCTTATGATTCTTGCATCAATTATTGTCTATAACATTTTAAAGTATATTGCATAGAAGAACTACTAACTGTTGAAAGCTTAAAATCAGCGAAAAAAATAGGTTAAAAATTTGCTTTAATTAAATAAAATTAAGATTTTAACACACCAAAAAATTGAAGAATTATCAGTACATAGTTGCTGTTGATTAAAGCCTCCGCGCTTCATTTTTTCATAACAAATTACGGAAATTATTATCAATCTTGTCTTCAGGATCCTTTTTAGCAAACATTGTATTCAGCATCCCGAAAATCATTTTATTGGGACTGTTGAAAGGTAGATTATGAAGAAATCTTACCTCGATTACATTCTTAGAAACCGGTTGCCAGTTACTATATTTGTAGTCTTGGCATCATTCGCTATAACCTATTTTGCTTCCAGAGCAGAAAGAGATGGAGTTGGATACACTCCGGATCAGCCAATTAATTATTCACACAAGCTTCACGCCGGAACAATGAAAATTGATTGTCAGTATTGCCACGTTGGAGTTGAAAAATCCCGACACGCAATGGTTCCACCAACAGAAACCTGTATGAATTGTCACACCGTTGCAAGAAAAGACAAACCTGAAATCATAAAATTAACAGAGATTTATAACGAAGGTAAGGCTCTCGAATGGAAGAGAATTCATAAAGTTCCTGAATATGCTTACTTCAGTCATAGTGTACATGTAAACAAAGGAATTGATTGCGTTGAATGTCACGGTGAAATAACACAGGCAGAGAAGGTTGGTCAGGTACAGTCGTTTGCGTTCCGACAGCTGCGGAAACGCCCGGTTTTCAGCTCCATTGCCCTGGCCATGCTGGCGCTGGGGATCGGGGCCAACACCGCCATCTTCAGCGTCGTCCACTCGGTCCTCCTGAAACCCCTGCCC
>JBATIA010000389.1:0-18938 GCA_049667415.1 Ignavibacteriaceae bacterium | reverse complement strand
GAAATGGGAATTAGACGAATACTACATCAAATGATTTACGTAGCTGCAGTAAAAAAATCTTCGCCGTTATCTTTGGTATGAATTAAAAGCAGGTTTGCACGCACCATTTTTACTAGTGTCCTCGAAGCTCTTCTTTCTGATATATTAACAAGATTACTTAGTTCTTTAACAGAGATCCGTTCATACTTAGCCAAATATTCAAACACCATTTTTTCAACCTGACCAATCGTATATTTCTTTAATGCCAGATCTGCCGAGTTTGCGCGAAGTATCCTTACCATCTCCTTGCTTGCCTGCACACTCTTGTCATTTACCCGAACCATAACCAGTGATGTATTAATGTCTAATTCATTCTGATAATCCTGGATGCGGTGCGGTTTGTTTTCAGATTCGGGGATAGAAGCAACTACAATTTCTTTTCCATAAGCTTCTACAAAATCAATGGAATATTTAAGCGGGGGTTCGCAGTAATTCTCGGCCGCATCTTTTATCATTTCAGATTCAGATTTTTCACTATCAACTCCTACAACCTCTCTATCATCATCAACACCAAAAATAATATAACCGCCCTTTGTATTGGCAAATGCAATCATTTCTTTTACAATTTTTTCAGGAGTTGTGAAATGCCTTTTAAACTCACACTGTATGTTCTCCCCTTCTTCAATTAATTCAAGTAAAAAACGGCGAGTCATTTTTTTTATCAAGAGGTGTAATTTTTAATTCTGAGAATATTTAATCAGAAGTACGTAAAAAATTAATTATTATCTTCTTTTTCTTGGATTCCAAACAGGTTCTTTTATTACCGGTACTTTTTTCTCATCAACAACAGTTCTCTTTTCTTGTTGAACCGGAGTTTGTTCATCCTCTGTAACCGCAACCTGTACTGTATCCTCCTCTATTACCGGTTCCTTAAAAATAATAAGTGTGTCTGCAGCAAGCGAATCAGAGTGTGCAAATGCTTCCAGAGAATCTTTCAGAGCCATTTCTTGTTTTCTTTTTTCCTGTTTATAGATTGTAACTTTCGGTGCTATAACCCTTACATATTCTGATGCAGGATATCTGGCAATTAAAGAATCGTAATATTCCGCTGCTTGTTCAGGATCACCTAATTCATTCTCTTCTATCCAGCCAGAGGTATAAATTGCTTTTGGAGCTAGAGGAGATGTAGGATAAAGTTCCGGAATTTCATTAAGCTTTGATAATGCAGTATAATATTCACCGGTCAGTAATAATTTTTCTGCCTTTTTGTATTCGTCCATTGCCGGATCATATGTCAAATCAATTAACGGTTTTTTTAGTCTGTCTGCTGCAGCATTAACAACACTTTCATTCTTATAGTTGTCATAAACAATATTAAAAAGACTATCAGACCTGTTTTTATTATCGACCGTGAGGTAATAGCTGCCCATAGCAAACAGAGTTGTTGCATAGTATGGTGTAGCGGGAAAATCTGTTAGATTACTATTATAATACCTATAAGCTGAATCCGGGAAATTCAATTCGGATAAAAATAAGTTTCCCAGATCAAGCTGGTTTTTAGCTAAAAGTGTTTTTAATGAATCTTCAGTTATCTTCGGGCGTTTAGGCGGATTATTTTTAAACTTCAGCGTATCAGGTAAAGAAGCAACCAGCTGGTTAGTAAAGATTTCCTGTTCACGTCTTTTTTCTTCTAATTTTTGTTTTGCATTCGGATCGAAAGTTCTATAAGTAAGCATGCTATCAAACTGAGCTACGAGAAGTGAATCCTCAGGTTTAGGATTTTTTATCCACGAGAAAATCGAATCCCTGTTTACGTATACCAATGAATCTTTAAGAAATGTAACAAGAGTATCGGCAACTTTTAACGAATCCTGATAAAAACCTGTGGTGTCCTGTCTGCCTCTCATCAAAGTATCAAGTCCGGCCCAGATTTCCTGTAATTCTTTCACATTAGAAATCTCTTCGGCAATCGCCAGAGAATCTTCAACGTAACGTGATGAATCTTTTATAAATTCATCAGGGTTAAGCAGATAAAATAGTTGCCTTCCGTATTTATTCTGTTCAGCTCTTAATGAAGTGTATCGTGTAAAAAGTCTGTTTTTATCTTTAGCAAGATCTATGTATTCTTTAGGTAAGGTGGAGGTTGAAGCCTTTTGATAATATACAGCAGCACTATCCAGACGTTTTAGACCATACTCGTAAACTGCTCCTAATTCATACTTGGCTGCTCCTGAAGGGGGTGTATTTTTATAAGTTGTGTCTACAACAGTAAGCTCATCAATTGCTTCCTGAAAGTTACCAAGTTTAGCCTGGGTTATTCCAATTTCAAGCTCAATATCAGATAGCTTTTCTAAATATTTATCCTCAGAACGCATATCTTCAAATATTGCCAGAGCTTCTTCAGATTTGTCTAATTCTCTCAGAATCTTGCCAAGTTTTAGTTTTGCTGAAACTTCAAGTTCAAAATCAGGTGAATACTCAAAAACATTTCTGTAAGCATTAGCTGCATTCTCACTGTCATCAATTTCCACATTCAAATTTCCGACTTCATGCCACAATTCAGAATTTATCTTATCATTGTCAGATATTGCCAGGAACTCATTAGCAGATTCAATTGCACCCGGAAAATCATTTATAGTTTTACGGTAAACAATTTCTTCAATATAGGCTTCCTCGACAATTTCATCTTCGCCCTCCTCAACTGCCACAGTTCTAACCTCGCTTAGTTTAGCTAATCCCTCGGGATAATCTCTAAGTCTCATATCACATTTGCCAATCCACAAATTTGCTTCAAGAAAATAACCACTCTCAGGTTGAGTTGAGATAAGTTCCTCGAATTTTCTACGCGACTTTAGGTAACTTTTCTGATAGTAAAATGATTTCCCAAGCATCATTAGTGCGTCATCAACATATGCTGAATTAGGACTAAACTGAAGAATGTTCGAACATTTTTCAATTACCTTTTGAAGGTCGCTGGCAGCATTACCGGGTATAGCCGGGGGTTCGGTGGCAAATAAATCTTTTTTTTGTTCAAGAATTTGTGACTCTGCTTTTTCAAACAGGTCGTCTGCATTATAATAAAGATTGAAATAAGTTGTGAAATTTTCCCAGACACTGCAACCGGAGAGGAAAACTAATAAAGAAAGCAATAGAAAAATTCTATCTTTAAAAAGAATGGTGTACATGGCACTTGAAGCTATTAAAGAATAACTAAAACAAAAAGGTAAAATAAATTACAAGGCGTCTTTGCCCGATTCCCCGGTTCTGATCCTAACTGCATCTTCAACATTATAAATAAATATCTTCCCATCGCCAACTTGACCGGATTTAGCTGTTTTCAGGATTGCATCTACAATCTTTTCAACCTTAGAATCCTCAACTACAACTTCAATTTTTATTTTAGGAACGAATTCGATTCTGTATTCACTGCCTCGATAAGTTTCGGTATGCCCTTTCTGGCGTCCGTAACCCCTAACTTCTGAAATTGTTAAACCTCTTATCCCTTCTTCAACAAGAGCTTCTTTTACTTCTTCCAATTTGAAGGGTCGGATTATTGCTTCTATTTTTTTCATAAAAATCTCAGCTTTTACTTTTAGCCCAGAGGCTTAAACCTTCGAGGTTGGATCGTCACTCAGCAACAAGTAACCTCAAAGGTTCTGAATTTATTTGCCGTGGCACTGTTTATATTTTTTACCGCTGCCACAGGGACAGGGGTCATTTCTGCCAACTTTTTCCATAATACGAACTGGCTGTACCTTACCTGCACGTTGTGGCGAAGGTCCTTGTCTTGATCCCGCCTGAAGACCAATATTTGTAGCAACCTGTTTGCTCTCAGTAATTCTGCTTGCAGGCTGTCTTCTTTGCTGCTGCACTTCACCCGGAGCGTGCGGGAAAAATTTAAATGCGAACGAAACAACATCATTTCTTATTTCTTCAAGCAGCGTTACAAAAAGTTTGAAAGATTCTGCTTTATACTCAACCAACGGATCTTTCTGACCATACGCACGAAGTCCAATTCCTTCTTTAAGATCATCCATTTCCCTGAGATGTTCTTTCCATTTCTGGTCGATAACGCTAAGCATTGCATATCGTTCAAGTCTTGCCATCAGCTCCGAACTGAGCATCTCCTCTTTTCTTTTATAGAATTCTTTTTCTGCTTCGAGAAGCTTTTTCTTCAAACCATCTTTACCAAGTTTTTCAAACTCTGCAGGATCAATTTTTATATCGACAAGAAGTCTGAACATCAATTCTTCTTTTATCAAATCTGCTTCAACATTATCAAAATGTCTATCAATTAATTCATCGGTATATTCTTCCAGCAAATCGAATATTTCACTTTTGAGTCTGTCACCCTGTAAAGCACGGTTTCTTTTTGTATAGATTACTTCTCTTTGTGAATTCATTGTGTCGTCATATTCCAGCAGTCTTTTTCTGATTGAGAAGTTATTTTCCTCAACCTTCTTCTGTGCTCTTTCAACCGAACGGGTTATCAATGGATGCTGAATAACTTCACCTTCCTTTAAACCCATTCTTTCCATTACCGATGAAATACGATCCGATCCAAACAACCTCATAAGATCATCTTCAAGTGAAAGAAAAAATTTGGTTGTGCCCGGATCTCCCTGTCTTCCCGAACGACCTCTGAGCTGTCGGTCAATTCTACGCGATTCGTGTCTTTCAGTTCCGAGGATATATAAACCGCCTCTGTCAACAACACCAGTTCCTAATTTTATATCAGTTCCTCTTCCTGCCATATTCGTTGCAATAGTAACTGCACTAATTTCTCCGGCGTGTGCAACAACCTCTGCTTCCCTTTGATGTTGCTTTGCATTCAATACATTGTGTTGAATTCCTTTTCTTTTTAACATCCTGCTTATTGTTTCAGAAACTTCAACTGAGGTGGTACCGACAAGTACAGGTCTGCCTTCTTTTTTCAACTCATCTACTTTGTCTAGAATAGCATTATACTTTTCCCTTTTGGTTTTATAGATAGAGTCATCCGTATCATCTCTAACACAATCCCTATGAGTCGGAATTACAACAACTTCTAGATTGTAAATTGTGAAGAATTCATTTTCTTCCGTTTCAGCCGTACCGGTCATTCCGGCAAGCTTGTTGTACATCCTGAAATAATTTTGTAAAGTAATGGTGGCAAGAGTCTGCGAGTCTCTTTGTACTTTAACATTTTCTTTTGCCTCAATTGCCTGATGTAAGCCATCGCTATATCTTCTTCCAGGCAGAACACGGCCTGTAAATTCATCAACTATTGCGATCTTCCCATCTTCTGTTACAACGTACTCAACATCTTTATCAAATAATGTATAGGCTTTTAACAATTGATTTAGAGTATGAATCCTGTCACTTGCTTCTGAATATCGACTGTAAAGTATATCCTTCTTCTTTATTTTTTCTTCCTCGGCAAGGTTCGGATCATGTTCAAATTTACTTATCTCGGTTCCGAGGTCAGGAAGAACAAAATATTCCTTTTCCAATCCGGTACCCTGCGCAAGTTCTTCACGTCCTTTTTCAGTTAATTCAATACTATTATTCTTCTCATCAATAACAAAATACAACTCTTCATCAATAATGTGCATGTTCTTAGCTTTCTCACGAAGGTACTCAAGCTCCGTTTCAAGCATTAATTTTTTATTTGACGCTTCACTAAGAATCTTAGCAAGCTTATTGCTTTTAGGTAATCCTCTGAATGCCCGGAAGATCAAAACTCCGGCTTCAGGACTGGGACCATTTTCTTCAATTAATTTTTCGGCTTCCTGTAACAGGTTTGCAACAAAATTTTTCTGCTTGCGGAAAATTCTTTCAATCTTCGGTTTCATCTCGTTGAATTTATGATCATCAACATCAACCGGTCCGGAAATAATAAGTGGAGTTCTCGCTTCATCTACCAAAACAGAATCCACCTCATCCACAATTACATAATTATGTCCCCGCTGAACCTGTCCTTCTTTCTCAACAGCCATATTATCACGCAGGTAATCAAAACCAAATTCATTGTTCGTGCCGTAGGTGATATCCATTTTATAGATTTCTTTTCTTTGCTCGGGACTCATCGTGTTGATAATACAACCTACGGTAAGACCATGAAACTTGTAGATTTCACCCATCCACTCGCTATCACGTTGAGCAAGATAATCGTTCACAGTTACGAGGTGAACACCTCTTCCGGTAAGTGCATTAAGGTAAATAGGTAAAGTTGCAACCAGAGTTTTTCCTTCGCCGGTTGCCATCTCAGCAATCTTTCCCTGGTGCAAAACTACACCGCCAATAAGCTGAACATCATAAGGGACCATATCCCAGGTGATTTTGTTTCCAACAATAGTCCAGCTTTTACCAACTAATCTTTCGCAGGTGGATTTAACAACTGCAAATGCTTCAGGTAGTAATCGATTTAATATTTCTTCGTATTCGTCATTTAGCTTATCGTGTAAGCTTTCAAGTTCGTCATAAACAGCATTTCTATCAAAATCTTCATCACTCTGAAGCTTTTCTTTCAGCTCATTAATTTGCTTCTTGGTTTCAGCGGTATACTCGTTTATCTGTTTTTTGAAATCCTCTGTTTTAGCGCGTAGTTCATCATCGGTAAGATTTTTTATCTTCTCGTATTCCTGGTTTATTTCCTCAACAACGGGCCAGAGAAGCTTCAAATTCTTTTCGTGCTTATCGCCAAATATTTTCTTTACAATGTTTAACATCCAGTGCCTAACTCCTTTATAAAAGTGCGTTTAACATACTCATTGAAGTTTTGAGATGCAATTTAAGAAAATTTACTCACAAAGGGTTGTAATGGTTCTCTCTCTATTCCGGGCTCCGATCCGGAATCTCAGGGTAATATTTTCATAAAATTTTGTTGAATATTTTTAAGAGATTGAGGAAGTTTGAAGAAGTAAATAATTGAATCTGTTTTTGAAAAAAATCAAATGAATAGCAGATCATTTAAATGGGAATACTTTATTGCTTTAATTATCCTGATTTTGATATTAACTAATATTCAATTAGTAACTTTTATTGATGTTAACTTCATTCTTCAAGCCTTCATAGTCATAGGATTTTTTTTATTTGCTATTCTTGGAATAGTAGGATTATTAAAACAGAAACATTGGGGCTACTTGGCTATATACATTTTTGTTCTGATTTCAACGGTAGGCTTGGGAATTGCACCTATACCTTTTATAGCATATTTATTCCCAAATGTATTAGCTACTTATTTAGTTATTCTTGCTGGCATCCTTTTATTATCATTTACTTTGTACCTTCAAATAAAGTTATTGAAGCAAATTAATAAACCTAAAGAGTAATTAACTACCCAACCGCATAGTGTTTCACTACAAACCAACTGCTACCAACAACAAACTTCCTCTCAACCAAAAGTGCTAACAAACCAATTTATACTTAAATTTGAGTAATAATTGATTATTTGAATTTAAGAGTTCAATTCTTTGCGATTAAAAACTTTATCAGACGATTTTATAAACAAGCTCGCCGGAATATCGGCAGGTATTCTTCCGGAAACTGATTTCGAAAGACTGCTGAACCTGATTGAGTCTGAACTCAACAAACACTTTTTTACGCACTCCTCCGAATCAAACCTGATAAGAATCATTAACGGAATGTTCGATAAATTCTTTTTCCTGAATGAATGTGTGAAATACCCGCATTATGTTGAAATACTCGTAAGCATTGCATCAAATAGCAATTACTTGAGCGACATCCTTGTCCTAAATCCCGAATATTATTACCTGGTAGTAAATCCATTAAATTTAGACTTAACTCTCGAACAGAAATCTTTTAAAGATGAAACCGATGAAATAATCTCCAGGTACAACTCACTTGATGCAAAGACTCATGCTTTAAATTCATTAAAGCGAAAAGAAATACTAAGAATAGGCTTAAAAGATATTTACGCTAAAAAAAATCTTGAAGAAATAACGAACGAGCTTTCAATCCTGGCAAAGACTTTAAGTTCCGAATTATTTTTCCATTGCTATCAGTTCATACTTAAAAAATATAAGATAGAGAAAATAAACCGTTCATATTGCATAATTTCTTTGGGCAAGCTTGGCGGCAATGAGCTTAACTACAGCTCCGATATCGATTTGATAATTTTTTACGATAAAGAAAGTAAAATCGGTAACAGGTATTACAGCGAAATTCTTTCCGAGACAATTCAAATATTTCTTGAGATGTGCTCTTTGTCAGAGGCTGGTTTTCTTTACCGAATAGACTTACGTCTGAGACCGGATGGGAAAAGCTCATTTGCTTGCAGAAGCTTACGGGAATATCTCGATTACTATGAAAGCAGGGGTAACGACTGGGAAAGACAAATGCTGATAAAAGCAGGTTTTCTTGGGGGAAATGAAAAACTATATTCACAATTCACAGAGTACATCGATAACTTTGTGTATCCGGCCATGCATTTTGTTTCACCACTTGAACAAATGAAAAAACTTAAGCAAATAATTGAGTGCGAACTTGACGAATCGGAAAACATAAAGTTAATCCCCGGTGGAATCAGGGATATTGAATTTATTGTTCAGGCGTTACAGCTTCTCAATGGTGGAAAAGATGAATCGCTGAAAACTGGCAATACACTTTCTGCTCTTCAAAAATTAAAACAGGCTGATCTGCTCACTAAAGACGAAGAAGAAACATTAAGTAGTGCGTATACTTTATACAGAAAGGTAGAACACTTTCTTCAATTGATGAATAATGCGCAGACTCACACCATCCCTGAAAGTGGCGAGATAGCAGATAAATTAAGTTTTTACCTGGGTTTCAACGACCTAAATGAGTTCAGGAAAAAAATAAAACAGACCCGTGAGAAGGTAAGATTTATTTATGATTCAGTGATAGGCGAAAGTAAGACAACCTATTCAGTAAATAAATTATTTCAGGAGATAAAATTTGATAATCTCCATAGGGCACTGAATGACTTTTCATTTTTAAGAGAAGGGAAAGGATTAACTGTAAGCAGAAAGTTTGATAAAAAATCACTCGAAACGTTCAGCAAAATAGAAGAAAATGTATTAGAATATTTAACGGCTGCATCTGAGCCAGATCTCTGTATTTCTAATTTCGTCCGGGTAATAAAGCAAGCGGAATTTCCATCTATTTGGTACAATGAATTCAGTGATAAGAACTTCCTGAATATTTTTCTGACTTTGTGTGAACGGTCGCAATTGGTAATAGATCTTTTTGCAGAAGATAAAATTCTAAGGGAAAGATTTTTAAGCAGGGATTTTTTAAGTGAAGTTAGTAAAAGTGACTCAGAAAATACCCGACAGAAGGAAATCTTATTTAAGCTTGGGGCACAATTATCACTTGAATTGATCGAACCTGAAGCAGCTTCAACTATTTTAAGTAATGTAGTAATTGAAAAGATACAATCATCAATTGAGCACCAAATTATAAAAAAGAAATGGAAAAAAGATTACTTCATAATTGTTCTCGGAAGCACCGGTATGCAGACAATGTCATTTGCCTCAGATATCGATTTGATTTTTGCAGTAAATGATTCAACTAAATACCCGAACATTCAAAAAGACTTTCAGGAACTACTGGGAATTCTAAAGAAGGAACTCGCACCTTTTGCTGTTGATTGCAGGTTAAGACCTGAGGGTGAAAGCAGTCAGTTAGTTTGGGACTTTGAAAAATATATTGAGTACTTAAAAAAGCGTGCCCGTATATGGGAGCTGCAATCATTTTTAAAAGCAAGATTCATTTGCGGAAATAAAAAACTTTTTAGTAACCTGCTTAACTCATTTATTATAAGATTATCTCAGTTAAAAAAGGAGGAAGTTTCAAAGGGAATAAGCGAAATGAGAGCAAAGTCACTTTCGAGTTTTCCAGCCGAAATGAATTTAGTCGATCTTAAAAAGAATCCTGGTGGCTTGATCGATATTGAATACATTGCTCATTTTTTGCTACTCTCGAAAAAGAAACAATCATTCAATATCATCGGAAAATCAATTCCCGAAATTCTTAAAGGATTCAAGGTGAACAAAAAAGTTTTAAATGAGCTTGCAGATAATTACATTTTCTTAAAGAAAATAGAAATTTTTAATCAATTGGTTTTTAACAGTAGTTCATCAAAAATTGCTGACGATGAAAAACGATATAGTAAGATCGCACAGTTAATAAAATTTAAAAATGGAACAATTTTAAAGAAAAAACTAAATTCTATTCTTCAATTTAATGGAGAGAGTTTTTCGGAAATTATTAAAAAGAAGTAGTTATGACATTAGTAAAAAAATATTTTTACCTGCTCACCGCACTTTTTGCATTCATAATTTATATGTTTACGCTTGCACCTTCGGTTGTGCAGATTGATTCGGGAGAGCTTGCTGCAGTTCAGGCAACGCTTGGCATTGCACACCCGACAGGTTACCCGCTTTTCACTATGCTTGGTTATTTATTTTCATTGCTTCCTCTCCCCTTCACTAAAATTTTTCAGTTGAATATTCTTGCGGCAATTTATTGCAGTGCAGCAATAGGAGTTTTTACTTTTACGATAAATTATTGCCTGGATAATTTATCATCATTCAAGAGTAAAGTCTCAAGTCAAAAAGAGGCTGCTAAAAAAGAAAAGAAAAAGGGTAAACAACAGATTGATAAAGCTGAGAACAATGAAGAACTTTCTGAGAATAAAAAATTACTCACAGCAGTATTCGGAGGTTTAATCCTTGCATTCAGCAGAACGTTCTGGTTTCAAAGCACTTCTGTCGAAGTCTATTCTCTTCATCTTCTTTTAATAACACTCATTGTACTTTTTCTTCTCAAAGCATACGTTAGTTCGTTTGAAAAGGACAGTTTAATCAATTGGTTGATGTTTTCATTTTTTCTTGCTCTTGGATTTACAAATCATATGACCACTCTGCTGATCCTACCAGGTACGGCTTATCTGTATTTTTCAAGATACAAATTCAATTCCGCAAGTTTCAGAAAACTGCTGATAATGATTTTGTTTTTCATTCCTGTTCTTATTTTGGTTTACTCATATCTACCCATTCGGGCTACACAAAATCCATTATTAAACTGGGGAAACACGGTTGATTGGGAAAGAATTTACAGGCACATTACCGGCAGACAATACCAGGTATGGTTATTTACTTCATTTGATTCGGCAGGAAAACAGTTCAATCACTTCTTTAATATTCTGCCTCTTGAGTTTTATGCAAGTTTAGTTCTTGCGTTAATAGGCTTATTTGTGTCAATCGCCAAAGCAAGGAAAATATTTCTATTCATATTTATAACGTTTGTATTTACCGTACTATATTCCATCAATTACGATATCTACGATATTGATTCTTATTTTCTACTTGCATTTGTAATGCTCGCTTTCTTTGCCGCTTTTGGTGTTCTGAAACTCCTGGAAATGAAAAGTCTTCCAAAGAATATTGCAATCATCATTATAGCAATTGTAATAGTCGTCCAACTCTTTTTTAATTTCATAAAGGCGAACCAGAGCGGAGTTTATACTTTTGAAGATTACACAAAATCTGTTTTAAACACTCTCCCTGAAAATTCAATTGTTTTCAGTTACCAATGGGATTACTTTATCTCTGCCTCTTATTATTACCAGTTTGTTGAAGATTACCGGAGAGATGTAACTATAATTGATAAGGAATTGCTCCGAAGATCATGGTATTTCAATCAGATAAATAATCATGATCCGGAAGTTCTCAACGGTGTCAGGAATGAGATCGATCAATTTCTGGTTGCTCTTCAACCATTCGAGAGAGATGAAAAATTTGACGCCAACAGGCTCGAAACTTTATATAAAGCTATTATGAGTAATCTTATTAAAACAAATGTTCACGAAAGGGATTATTTCATTGCACCTGAGTTGGTCGAACAGGAAATGAAAAGAGGAGAGTTTAAACTTCCGGAAGGATATTTTCTTGTTCCACATATATTCTTTTATAAAGTAGTAAAAGGAAATGAATACGTGCCTGCACCGGATCCTGAGTTTTCAATTAGAATAGCCGCAAATAAAAATGTCTACATAGAAAATATTGAGAATATAATCGGCAGGATGCTTTCCAACAGAGCATTTTATGAAGTTAAGTTTGGAAGGACAGACCGTGCAAAATTATATTTAAAGAAAATTTTAAACGACTTACCGGGTTTTCAACTACATCCGGCATTACAGGATTTATTGCGAAATTAATTCTCGATAGCGTCCAGTAAATCTTCTTTTCTTTCTTTCGTAAGTTCTGCTTCCGTTCTGAATGATTGAAGAGTTACGTCCATTTGCTGAATTAAATTTCTTTTATAGTACTTGGGAGCGTAAACGGATCCGTCTATCATATATACTCTCTGCAATTTTTCATCATAGAAAAAATAATTTACAAATGGTCCACCCATACCCTTGATATTAAGCTCCCACAATCCCTGAGTAAATAAAGCATATCTTCCATTTAGATTTACCTCTTTGACAACAAAATCATCCTCTGCAACAACTACGTAAGAAGCATCATCAATCGTTTGGTAGAATTTCTTTGTTAATCTGTCCCTGATAACTTTTATGGAATCTTCGGCGAGATAATCAGGAGTTGCATTATCAATCCAGTGAATAAAAATCCACCTTTCCATATCGCTACCGGGCGATCGTCTCAGCCAGACGAATTTATCTTCAGGCTTATTTAACGCAACAACGAAGTCCGCCTGAACATAAATAACCCAGCCGTAGTCTCTAAGAAATTTACCTTCAATATCTTTTTTCTCATAAGTTGGGTTGTAAAGATTGTTGAATAGTCTCTCATCTGATTTCTTTTGAAAAGTAAAAAGCAGGTTATCCGAATTTTGTAAAATTTTATTGTTAAGTTCCTGAATAGTAGGTGCTGCGAGCACAGCAACAATTTGGTTCTTTGCCCAGAGATCATTTTTATAAGCAATAAACTCTTGGTCTGAAGACAGTTTATTTTCAACTAATGAATCAACAATAGCCTTAATATATTCTGAAGTTCGGCTACCTGAATTTAAAGGAGCAGCAATGATGAGGTTTTTTGTCCTTTCATTTTTCTCCAGCTGCGATAAATTTATTCTTTTTAGAGTAAATAATTTTTCGGGTTGTGGTGTAGATATTTCTTTCTCAAATACTGATTTAAGAGATTCAACTATTTCGTCGTACTCTACTGAATCTGCAACAACAAAGATTTCATCTTCAAAACCCTTTGCAGGCTTTTGAGATAGTTCACAAGACACAATGAAAACCGATAAAATTATAATTGAAATAAATAAAAAGTTTTTCATAACTACCTCGGTACGTTTGATAGTGTTAATTCCAGATTAGGAAGCAGTAATAGATATAAACCCCACATAATAAATCCAACCGAAAGAGGAATTGATAAATTGTCATCAATCAGGCTAAATGAAATATTTTCTACAATGGCTCCAACAAATGCACTAATAAATCCAATTATATACTCTTCCATAAAACCGCCAACTTTTGGTGTAAATAAAATTACAATACATGCACTAATGAAAAACGTTAAAGTTCCCTCAAGACTTTTAGATAAAAATTTTCTCCTGCCAAACTTTCTGCCTATAAGTGCGGCTAGCGAATCGCTTACTATCAGAATTGAAAATGCACTGATAAAAATAACTTTGGGAAAAATGAGCACACTAATCAGTGCTGAGATTAAAACATATGTTGCGCCGTTCAGATTTTTCTTTTGGTAGTCAAGCTCGTGCTTACGTAAAAGTAAACCGAATATTTTATAAAAAATCTTTCCAACTTCGGGATGAAGGTATCTTGCTAAATCAATAATTAATGCCAAACCTGCAAGGATTGCAAGAATGATTGCAGCAGTTTCAGTAGTAATAAAATAATAAACAATAGGAATTGATAGAGAGGTTAGATGAATTAATTTTCGGTATAATTCATCCCTGTACTTGATCGTACCATTATCAATTTGCGTCATCTTTTACTGGAGTATCCTTTTGCTTACGCTGCTGGATCATTGCTTTAACGTGTTCGGGGACTTCTTCATCTTTCTTTTTATTTTCATCGGTAAGCATGGGTGGAAGCGCTTCCCCTTTAATTATTCTTTCTATCTCTTCAGAATCCAGAATTTCACGTTCAAGAAGTTCTTTCGACAGTCTGTGCAGCAAATCAATATTATCTTTTAAAATGTTCTCGGCCCGGTGCATAGATTTATTTACAATTACACGAATTTCTTCATCAATTTCAATCGCAGTTTTTTCACTATAATCCCTATGCTTTTGAATTTCTCTGCCTAAAAATATTTCTTCTTCCTTTGCACCGTAACTCATCGGTCCCATTTTCTCGCTCATACCCCACTCGCAAACCATTTTGCGCGCAATGTTCGTAGCTTTTTCAATATCATTACCAGCGCCGGTGGTGTAATGATCAAATACCAGCTTTTCAGCTGCTCTACCTCCAAGTGCATAGGTTATTATAGCTTCAAGATATTCTTTAGAGTAAGTATGCTTTTCATCGATTGGAAGATAGCTTGTAACACCAAGGGCTCTTCCGCGTGGAATAATTGTAACTTTATGAACAGGATCTGCTTCCGGGATCATCCTGGCTACAAGCACGTGACCAATTTCGTGATAAGCTGTTGTTTTCTTTTCTTCTTCAGAAATTATAAGGCTCTTCCTCTCCATTCCCATCATTACTTTATCTTTAGCTTCCTCAAAATCTGTCATCTCAACTTTTTTCTTATTTTTTCTTGCAGCAAGAAGTGCAGCTTCGTTAACAAGATTGGCAAGATCCGCTCCAGCTAATCCAGGCGTACCTTTAGCAAGCACTTCCAGGTCCACCTTTTCATCAAGCGGAATATTCCTGGTATGGACTTTAAAGATTCCCTCTCTTCCTTTTACATCCGGTCTGTCTACAACTACCTGACGGTCAAACCTTCCAGGTCTTAATAGTGCAGGATCAAGAACGTCGGGACGATTGGTTGCAGCAATAATTATGACGCCGCTATTCTGTTCAAAACCATCCATCTCAACAAGTAATTGGTTAAGAGTTTGTTCTCGTTCATCGTGCCCACCACCGAGTCCGGCACCTCTATGCCTACCGACTGCATCAATCTCATCAATAAAAATAATACAAGGTGCATTTTTCTTTCCAGTATCAAAAAGATCTCTAACCCGGCTAGCACCTACTCCAACAAACATTTCCACGAAATCCGCACCGCTAATTGAATAGAACGGTACGCCAGCTTCTCCGGCAACTGCACGAGCTAACAAAGTTTTTCCTGTTCCCGGAGGACCTAACAGAAGTACTCCACGAGGAATTTTACCTCCAAGTTTCTGGAACTTGGTTGGCTCTTTTAAGAATTCAATAATCTCCTGAAGCTCTACTTTTGCTTCATCAGCACCAGCTACATCTCTAAAGGTTACTTTCTGTTCAGCACGCGTCATCAGTTTGGCTTTACTTTTTCCAAAAGAAAAAATTCCCCTGGTTCCACCACTCTGCCCTTGCATCCTTCGCATGATGATGACCCAAATTGCAATTATAAGAATCCAGGGAAGAAAACCTACCAGGATGTTAAGCCACTCGTTGGATTGTTTATCGAATGAGTAGTTGATTCCCCTTTCTTTCCAAAGAGTTTCTTCTTCCTTTATTATTGGTTCGGGAATGTAAACTGAGATTGCTTTTACATTAGTCGGGGTTCCCTCAATATTAATAGAAGTTTCTGCTGTTAAATCAGCACGGAAGAAATAATCATTAATATCCGACTTGGTAATTGTTGCATCTTTGATCTTATCTGTTTCGTTTAGGAGTCTTCGGTACTCAGCAAAGGGAATTTCAACATAAGTTTCCTGCCCGGTTCTGAATACCTGCATCACAATAACTGCAGCAAAAATTACCGCACCCCATCCCAATACCATTCTTACAACTTTAGACCAATCAAAGTTATCATCCGGGCGGTTTGGTCCCTTACCCTTTGGACTCTTTGGAGGTTGTTTCCCATCGTTTTTATCAGCCATAAAAAAATTTCTAATTTTCAAATCCATTAGAGAGTCATTCTCCTTTATCATTTAATATGTAAATTCCGCGCAAATTCCGATACTTCTGAGCAATATCCAGACCATAACCAATAACGAATTTGTCAGGAATATTAAATCCAATATAATCAATTTTCACTTTATATTTAAGGCTTCCAGGCTTAACCAGAAGTGAGACAACCTTCATACTTTTAGGGCTTTTCTCCTCAAAAAGTTCCTCTATATATTTTATTGAAAGCCCGGTATCAACAATGTCTTCAACAATTATTATATCTCTATCGTTCACCTCGCAATTCAACTCTTTGATCAATTTTACCTTGCCCGACGAAATTTTTTCATCACCGTAGCTTGATAACTTAAAGAAATCAATTTCACAATCTACAGTTACATATCTAATTAGATCGGACATGAAAAGAAATGAACCGTTTAATACCCCTATGAAGATTGGAGTGGTTGATTTGTAATCCTCAGATATCTGTCCGGCCAGCTCTTTTATCCTTTTCTGTATCTGTTCTTCAGGCAAGAACGGTACAAATTCGTCGTCACCAATTTTAATTTTTTCGGACATAATAATCTTTATTTATAAGTAAGCTTAAGAATTTTCTTTGTTCCGGGAGTAACTTTTGATCTGTCATCAATTCTTAATCCGATTACCCACACAATTTTCCCTGAGTTAGTTAAGACCAGATTTTCTCTTTTTAAGTGCGAAGAAATTTTTTCATCAGCCAGGAAATCTGAAATCTTTTTGGTTCCTTTCATTCCAATCGGATGAAATTTATCTCCGGCTTTCCATTTCCTTACTTCAAATATTTCCTTTACAGAATCACCAGAAATATATTCAGTGTATTTACCAGGGATGAACTTAACATTTTTTTGTCTGATTTGCTCAATTGAAATTACCTTGCCATCGATTTCTATCTTCTGACCAACCTTAATTTTTTTACTAACTGTTTTATATCTGGTTCCAGTTTGTCTTCTGAGAATAAGCAAATCCCTGTCTTTATATGCAATAACTTTTTCTTTAAGATTAATTGCTCTGCCAGTTTGAGAGTTTATTAAATTGACAAGGGAACGAATATTTTCTGTACTCAACTCAATTTCAACGTTTTTTTCTACGACAAACTTTAAAAAAATACTGTAAAAACTTGCATCGAATTTAACAAATTGCTTCAAATCTATTTTAAGTTCTTTCCCCTCAAACTTTGCAGCACTTTTGGATAGCTTGTAAACCTGTAATTCAATGAACGAATTAATATCACTTAGGATTTTTGCAGTGTTGAAGATTTTTTCTTCAAATCGCGGATTTAATCTGCGCTTGACTTTTGGAATAATTTCATTCCTCAAAAAGTTTCTTTCGTAATCAGTATTAAGATTGCTTGCATCTATCCTGTAAGAAATTTTATTTTCTTTAAGATATTTCCTAATCTCATCGGAACTAAGACAAAGAATTGGACGAATGATATTTTCTCTCCTGATTGGTATTCCCGTTAACCCTTTAATTCCGGTCCCCTTTACAAAATTGAGCAAAATTGTTTCAACATTATCGCTGGAATTATGTGCGGTTACAGTTTTTGTAGTTTTATATTTTTTGGCAGCTTTCAATAATTCGGAGTATCTTAATTCACGTCCGGCTTCCTCCGGAGAAATTTTATACTTTCGGGCAAAAGATTTTACATCTCTTGAAATGCTGTGAAATTCAATTTTATTTTTAGAACAAAACTTTGCACAGAATTTTTCATCAAGATCTGCTGCTTTTCCACGGAGTTGGTGGTTCAAATGAAACGCAGTCAGTTCAATCCCCAGTCTTTTTTTGTACTTAATTAAAAAGTGAAGAAGAAAGACGGAATCAGCTCCACCGCTAAGCGCAACCAGTACCTTATCACCTTTTTCAATAAGGTAGTTTTCATCGATAAATTTTAATGCTTTTTGTTCTGTGGTTTTTATCATTTCTTTTGCGGAAGAGAATTTAAATACAAAAATAGCGGGAAGTCACTAGTTAATGAAATGAGAAAAAATTCAGATCGATATTTTTCCTTCAAATATATAAATGTATAAGTGAGCAGATATTTAACTTACCTCTATAATTTCAAACTCAAGAATACCAGCAGGCGCATTTATTTTTACTTTATCTCCAACTTGGGTATTAATCAGACCTTTGCCCACCGGAGATGTAATCGAGATTTTTCCTTCCTGGAAATCAGCTTCTTCCGGAGATACCAGAAGGTAGTTGAAAATTTTGTTGTTCTTAAGGTTTTTTATTTTGACTTTGGATAGAATGTGAACTTTACCTTCTTCAAAATGAGAAGTGTCTATGACTCGTGCACGAGAGAGAATGTCTTCTGTCTTGGCAATCTTTAGTTCGAATAATCCTTGTTCTTCCTTTGCTGCATCGTATTCGGCATTTTCAGAAAGATCGCCATGAGCGCGGGCTTCGGCAATCTTTTCAGCCATTTCTTTCCTGCCTTTGGTTTTCATCTCTAATAACTCTTTTTCAATCTCTACGATTCTTTCCCTTGTGAGATATACAAAGTTTCCCTCTGCCATACTGTCTTCCTAAATTAATAAAAAAAATTGCCACTGCATTTTAGCAGTGGCAACGCAAAATTAACTATTTGCCTTTATGTTGTCAAGATATCATTACTTCAACAAAACCTGTCCTCCGAAGAATTATCTTAGGAGGATCATTTTCTTAGTATCAACAAAGCTGCTGCTTTCTATTCTGTAAAAGTAAACTCCACTGTTTAAACCAGTTGCATCGAAATTAACTCTATGTTTACCGGCTTCGTTTTGTCCGTTAATTAAAGTTGCAACTTCTTTACCTAAAACGTTGTACACCTTCAAAGTTACAAAACCATTCTGAGGCAAACTGTACTCAATGGTTGTTGACGGATTGAAAGGATTAGGATAATTTTGTTCCAGGATGTATTCGACTGGAATCGGTAAAATTCCTGTATCAGTAACTC
>JBATIA010000388.1:0-1559 GCA_049667415.1 Ignavibacteriaceae bacterium | reverse complement strand
CCACCGAGTGATGCTTTGAATGATTTGAGAAACGCAATGGTTTTGAAATTAATGGAATGTTGGATTGATGTAGAAGCTCAGCATCACGAAGTTGCAAGTGGCGGGCAATGTGAAATTGATCTGCGTTTTGCTCCTTTAGTTAAATCTGCAGACCAGCTTTTAATGTTCAAGTATATTGTTAAGAACACAGCAAAGCAATGGAATAAGACCGTTACATACATGCCTAAACCAATCCAGGGTGATAACGGAAGCGGAATGCATGTTCACACTAGCTTATGGAAAAAAGGGAAACCACTTTTCGCAGGTCCTGGTTATGCCGGGTTGAGTGAAGATGCTCTCTATTTTATTGGTGGTCTGTTGAAGCATGCAGCTTCTTTGTGTGCTTTTGCAAATCCAACAACTAACTCGTACAAACGCTTAGTCCCGGGATTTGAGGCACCTGTAAATCTTGCTTACTCTCAAAGAAATCGAAGTGCAGCAGTTAGAATTCCTATGTATTCAACAAGTCCAAAATCCAAGCGTGTCGAGTTTCGCTGTCCTGATCCTTCTGCTAATCCTTATCTTGCATTTTCTGCTATGCTGATGGCGGGGCTGGATGGAATTATAAATCGGATTGATCCAGGTGAACCTTTGGATAAGGATATTTATGATATGCCTCCGGAAGAACTGAAAAATGTTCCTTCAACTCCGGGTTCTCTTAATGAAGCGATTAAAGCGTTGGCAAGCGATCACGAGTATTTATTAAAAGGTGATGTATTTACTGAAGATGTAATTGAAACCTGGATAAAATATAAAATAGAGAAGGAAATCAAACCGATGGCTCTTCAGCCGCATCCGTACGAGTTTGGTTTGTATTATGATGTGTAATTATTGAGCTGTCATTGTTCCAAAGGAATCCCTTTGGGTCGAGTCCCGTTTATTGGGGGAGCAATCTTCATTCATAACCGCAATCTTAATGTAATTAGGGTTGCGGTTTTTGTTTATAGTGGCATAAAAATTTTCAAAATTATTTTTTATTCATCGTAATATTTCCATTACCAAGACTAAGCAAAATTCTTCCGGCTGCATTACCGAGTGTTCCTGAAAACCGGTTATTGCTTATCTGCTGATTCTGAAAATTCAAACCATTATTGCTTATGTTACCATTTCCAACAGACGCAGTGAGGCGCGCATTTGTGCTGTCGGGAATAATCAGGGTCAAATTACCATTACCCACAGCTACTTCAACAAGGCAGGTATCCTGCAATGTAACATCGGAAGAGAAATTGCCATTACCCAGGTTTGAAATAATATTTTTCGTTATTGACCCGACTGAGATATTTCCATTACCAAGTGTTAATATGTGGTTAAAACCGTTAGGAATAATGATGTTAAGGGTTATCTCGTAATCTCTGTCATCATCATTTGGATTTTCAACTTCGATTTTAACATTATATGTATTGTCCTGTATTGTAATATCAATTTCTGATAAATGTGACTGAGCATCACTTTCGCTTATTTTGCTTCCGACTTTTTTTGTGATAAAGCAGTACATATTACCTGTAGTATCAGTACCAGTG
>JBATIA010000387.1:0-1618 GCA_049667415.1 Ignavibacteriaceae bacterium | reverse complement strand
AATTTATATTATGTCAAATAGAATATTTGAATCCCTGATTATCCCGATCCCATCATCTATATTTAAGTTCTAAGAAATCCGCTCTTTCTTCAACCATTGGCAACGGTTAATCCCTCATGAGCAATCTCAATACTTTCTATAGCTACTTCGCTTCCATCTTATTTCAGATCGGTAGAACTGATCTTCGTTGGCCAGGCATTACTCAATGTCCATGTCATTACTGGATTACCTCCTTCGTCCAAAAGTTTAATAACAACATTCTGACGCTCTATAGTGTTCATTTTAATCTTCACAAACCAATCCCAAAAAGCATTGTCTTTTGCAAAAAGCCCTTTCTTCATAGTGACTTTATTATTCTTGATCATTCCAGGCATACTAATTTTTGAAAATACGGGACTGTTTCCATGTCTGTATTCAATAGGTTCAGATGCTATATCTAACCCACTAACTTCTTGAAATGGAATATTGGTTGTACTTCCCCAATCTACCATAAAGTAGAACTTCGGAAGTGGCCAGTTTTTATCTTGTGCTTCTCCTGCCATATTATTTATTGCTTCATTTTGTAGATCTATTTTATCTTAAAGGTACTAATAAATTAGGATTTTTCAATTCTGGATCATCTCTTTCCCATTAGCTATATTTTAAAAATTGATTCACTGGACCAATTCATTAAAATAGTATGTCAAATAGAAAATTTCACTACCTGGTGATCACTACCACTAATAAACGATGGTCTGCCAATAGACAAACCATCCTTATTGTTTCGTTTTGTGTTTCCAAATCTTAATAGGTCAATGTACCAACACCATGATTTGTATAGACTCCGTTGTTCGGACCCGTAAATTCAACAACGTCATACAGTTTCAATTCGCCTGTCACGAATTCAAAGCGACCGGTGCCACCGTCATAAAGGTAATCGGTATAATCACCATTCGCATCCGTACCACCTCCTACTGAATAGAAATAAAGTTCATCACCATTTGCGGCTGTCTGAGTTCCTGTTAAAATGTGTGTAGTTGCAAAATCGGTACAATAGGTTATCGTGACCGTAAATAATCCTAAATGCGTAGCATTCCCCTGTCCCTGAATGTCAATTTGTGCCAATCCAACACATTCAGTCGGGGCGACAATTTCCAAGGTTCCCAAACCTCTTACTTTAAAGGGCCGTGTTACAGCCTTCATAGCTGAATTTTCCTTTGAGAACTCTAAATTGGCAGATTCATCTATAGGCTCAATACTTTCGACACTACAACCCATAAATACCATGGCAATAAAAGCCGTCAGAATAAAAATGTTTGTTTTCATAACTTTACTGATTTAGGTGGTTGGGTCAATGTATCAACCTACCACGAGTTAAGTTAAAAAGTTACAACAATACCTTTATTTACACTATGATCTGGGTCAGTTCACCCTCCTATCATTACTGTTGGACAGCCTAAAACAATGCTGCCGCCATGCGCCGTAGTATCACCCATACGCGCTGCAGGTTTCCCTCCTATCATAACCGTAGCCGAACCTTTTGTAATGGAATCAGGTGGCCCAACACATACCAAACTATCTCCTAATACCGCAGCAGGCATTTTTGCAATTAATACTGTTGGTTCACCAGGTCCCACAA